>NZ_DBHIEQ010000008.1:46266-99990 GCF_057250505.1 Lachnoanaerobaculum sp.
AAAATAATAATAACAGAAATGAGTATGTACATGTTTTAGGAGGGAAAATTAAATGAAAAAACATGAAATCGGCCTAGTGCCGAAGCTGATCATCGCTATTGTTATAGGTATTTTGATCGGCCAATTTTTGCCGGAGAGCGTATGTAGGTTTGTAGTAACATTGTCCGGAATTTTCGGTTCATTCCTTAAGTTCGTAATTCCTCTTATGATTCTGGCTTATGTTACTATGGGTATTGCGGACTTGTCACAGGGAGCCGGAAAGCTTCTGCTTATTACAGTGTTGATTGCATACGGATCTACACTTGTAGCAGGTTCAGGTTCATATTTTGTATCATCAACACTTTTTCCAAACTTTATAAGTTCGGATGCGCTTGCACAGATAGAAGCTACGGCGGGAAATTCAGTTGATTCGTTCTTCTCTATAGCACTTCCGCCTGTAATAGATACATTGTCGGCAGTGGTACTTGCATTCATACTTGGACTGTGTATGTCTGCAATGCGAGGAAAAGAAATAGGAGATACACTTTATAACAGCTTTAAGGACTTTTCAACAATCATTGACAAGGTACTTCACAAGGCAATAATTCCGCTTCTTCCACTGTTTATCTGCGGTACATTTGTAGATATGACAAAGTCGGGCAGAACATTTGTTATTCTCGGTATCCTTTGGAAGGTATTCCTTGTTGTTATAATAATGCATTTGATTATAATAACAATACAGTTTGCAGTGGCAGGTGCAATAAGCAAGAAGAATCCTTTTGTACTTATCAAGAATCAGATTCCTGCATATACTACAGCTATCGGAACACAGTCATCTGCAGCAACAATTCCTGTAAACCTTGAGTGTGCAAAGAATGACGGTGTAAGTGAGGAGATAAGAAACTTTGTAGTACCGCTTTGTGCAAATATACATATGGCGGGATCAATGATTACTATAGTTGCATGTGCCACAGCGGTATGTTTGATGAATGAGATTCCGATAGGATTCCATACGGTAGTTCCGTTTATCATGACTTTGGGTATTGCAATGGTGGCATCTCCGGGAGCGCCGGGCGGTTCTATAATGACTGCACTTCCTTTCCTTTATATGATTTTCGGAAAAGATTTGGGAAATACAGACGGACCTATATGCGCTCTTATGGTAGCGCTTTATATTACACAGGATTCATTCGGAACAGCTTGTAATGTATCAGGTGACAATGCTATAGGTGTGGTTGTAGAGGCAATATATCAGAAGTTTATATTGAAAAAGTAGTAGGAGATAGATATGCCGTTTATTAGCGTTTTTGATGTGCTTGGTCCGAACATGATAGGTCCCAGCAGCTCACATACAGCGGGGGCATGTGTGATAGCTTTTTTGGCAAGAAAGATGCTTGGAGGTAAGCCGAAAAAAGTGGAGTTCATTCTGTACGGCTCTTTTGCAAAAACATATAAGGGTCACGGAACAGACAGAGCACTTCTTGGCGGTCTTATGGGATTTGGGACGGATGATGTAAGAATCCGTGACTCATTCAACATTGCGAAGGAAAGAGGTATTGAATATAAGTTTACACCGAACAGTGAGGTGACAGATATTCATCCGAATACCGTAGATGTATGTATGGAGGATGAAGAAGGCAGAAGCGTAACAGTAAGAGGTGAGTCACTTGGCGGCGGAAAGGTAAGGATAGTAAAGATAGGAGAGGTGGATATAGACTTCTCCGGCGAATACAGTGCTATTGTACTTGTACATAAGGACAGACCGGGAGTAATAGCGTATATCACCAAGATACTTTGCGAACACAATATCAATATCGCATTTATGAAGCTCTACAGAGAGTCAAAGGGCAATAGAGCTTATACCATTATAGAGTCTGACGAGTCTATTCCAAAGACTGTAAAAGACGACTTATATAAGAACGAATATATATCACAGGTGATGATAGTTCAGTAGGAGATATTATGGATTTTAGCAATGCAAAAGAACTTTTAGAGCTTTGTGATAATAATAAAATGTCCATTTCCGAGGTGATGAAGCAGAGGGAATGCGATGAGAGTACAAGCTCAAAAGAAGAGATAAAAGAAAAGATGAAAAGAGTCCTTCAAATCATGAGAGATTCCGCAACAATGCCTATCAACACACCTATGAAATCAATGGGAGGTCTGATAGGCGGAGAAGCAAAAAAACTCAGTGATTACAGAGAGGCAAAGAAAAATATCAGCAGCTCCGTACTAAGCAGGGGCATGATGTATGCCATGGCGGTACTTGAGTGCAACGCATCAATGGGACTTATTGTTGCCGCGCCTACAGCAGGTTCATCAGGTGTGGTACCGGGTCTTTTGTTGGCAATGCAGGATGTGTATTCATTTTCGGACGAAAAGATAACGGATGCACTGTTTGCTACAGGTGCAATAGGCTACCTCGCAATGAGAAACGCCACGGTTGCAGGTGCGGTAGGAGGTTGTCAGGCGGAGATGGGTGTTGCCTCTGCTATGGCTGCGGCAGGTGCCGTGGAGCTGATGGGAGGTACACCGAGGCAGAGTCTTGATGCCGCGTCAACAGTCCTTATGAATATGCTCGGACTTGTATGTGACCCTGTAGGAGGACTGGTGGAGTACCCGTGTCAAAACCGTAACGCCTCAGGTGTGGCCAACGCGCTTGTGGCAACCGATATGGCACTTGCAGGTATTACACAGCTCATTCCTTTTGATGAGATGCTTGACACAATGTATAGAGTAGGCAAGAGAATGCCTGTAGAACTCAGAGAAACCGCTCTTGGAGGTTGCGCAGTCACAAAGAGTGCCTGTGAAGCCTGCGGGATGTGTGGGTAAAATAAAGTATTAGAATATATGACCGACGCCTTAGACAGGGCGTCGGTATTTTTTAAGCAATAATCTAAAAATCAACATAAACAATATTTATGTAAATTATTCTTTGTATATGGTATTGATTTTAATAAAATTTGTATCTATAATTAAGACAATATTAAACAATAGTTATATTTAATTAACTATCTGCACATAAAACACTTAAAGGAGGTTTTGTGATGAAAAAATTGGCTTTCGGTACAATATTGGTGGCAACTGCGATATCGACAGCTTCCACCGCATTTGCAGGTCAATGGTACAAAGAGGGGTCAAACTGGCGCTATACGAAAGATTATCAGTATGCAGTACAGGATGAATGGATTAATGACTCGGGTGCGTGGTACTATCTTAATTCAGGCGGCTTTATGACTACCGGATGGAAGGACATCAAGGGTACATGGTACTACTTTGATGACGGCGGCAAAATGGCGTCAAACTGCTGGGTAGGTAATTATTATCTCGGTTCAAACGGCGGAATGTTGACAAATACCACTACACCTGACGGATATCAGGTAGGTGCAGACGGAGCGTGGATTTCGGGAAACAGTTCGGCAACATCTCAAAAACAAGTTACACTTGATGAAGCAAGAGCCGCAAGCAGCCTCGGAAAGCATGACTATTATAAATATTGTACACAGGAGCAGGCAAATCAGGCTGATGCGGTAGCAAGGAATATTGCTACAAGAGTTTTATCGGATAATTCTCTTACCACCGATTTGGCTAAGATAAGAAAGGCCGCATCAATAATATACAGAGAATATAATTTACATAACACATACGGAACCGATGCCAACAAATATTACAGAGGACCGTACGGAGTATTTATTGCAGGTGTATATACTTGTGCAGGCGGTGCCAGAGCGCTTGGAAGAGTACTTGACTTTATGGGATACGATTGGGAACATGCCAATCCGAATCAGTGGACTCACCAATGGTGTATTGTAAATATGGACGGTAAAACAGGATATGCCGATGCTATGGGATACGGCTGCGGATTCGGCACACATCCGTACATTTCAGGTGATATGAGCCAAGTTACTGAAGATATGATGAGGGGACTATATTAATAGGAGTAAAAGATGAAAAGATTGCTTAATAAAGTGGTAGCTGCAGTATGTATAATGGCGTTATCTATGCCTATATGTTCATATGCGGATGTTGATTATAACAGCGTATTGAATGACGGAAAGATATTCGATGATAATTGGAAGTTGGGTGCCGACAATCAGTGGGGATATTATAGGGACGGTCAACTTGTAAAGAGTGCACTCATAATAGATCACGATAATGAATATTATGTTGATGCGAACGGCAAAATGATTACAGGTTTGATTTGTAATAAGCCTAATTTTATGCCTGATAAATTGCTTTACAGTTTTTTAGATGACACAAAGGGTAGCGGTACTTACGGAAGAGAGTTATCGGACGGAGATATGTACAGGGGTATTAAGATATCCATGGATAAAATAAGGTATGGAAGTGGAGAACATGAATATCTGGAGACTCTAAGTGAAGCCACCTTAAAAAGTTTGGAAGGTCTCGGATACAATAAGGCTAACGCATATAATTGTGGCGGCAGTGATATGATAGGAATAGATGCCGATGCTGAGAGATATGAAGCACTTAGAAAGGCCGACCAAGATGCAAGAATTGCTGCAGAAGATGCGGCACGTCAAGCAAGAATAGCTGAAAGAGGCTATAAGACCATGGAGGATTTATTGGCTGAAGCAGGTCTGTATCCTGCAGGCAGCGCACATCTTAGATAGTAAATTTAATAGACTGTCACCTTATGAAAGGCATAGGGTGGCAGTCTTTTTAGGTTTAAAATATTGTATTCCGACGATATAATTTGTATACTGAGATTGGTTTTAGAATTATTTGAGGTTTGGAAGGTGGATTATGCTGAAAATTTTTTACGGAGATATGAAAGAGTCTATTTATAATACAGCATCTTATTTTAAGTATGATTACGAAGATGATTGGATAGTGGATCCGTTTGTAAAAGAGATGATTTATGATGTAGATAAGTCGGTTGTTTTAGACAGTGGAGTGATAGACAGCCCCGTATTAGGCAAAATACCTCCAACAGGCTTATCAGGCGGTGTGAAAACACTAATCTTGGTTAAATTTGAAAAAGATAAGATATTTAATGCATCTACCTGTGGTGATAATTGTGCTAAATGGTTTTTAAAGATTGCAGAGAAAGAAGACAGGACAATCAATCTGCACCATTTGATGGACTTCGGCAAAGAAGGATTTGATATATTGATATTGAACACAAACCAAATAGTACATACAAAAATGGAACTTGTAAGTATAGCAGGCGAATTTGTATAGAAAAGACGTGATATTATGAAAGGGAAGCATAGAGTTATTGTATCTACAAAGCGTCTGAAATACGACTTTGAGATAAGGAGAAATATAACAATTATCCAAGGAGACAGCGCGACCGGTAAGACTACATTAGTTGATATGATTAGGGAAGCGGTAAACAATCCTTCCGGAACATCCGTTGATTTGGTATGTGATAAAAAATGTTTTGTACTTGACGGTACATTGTGGAAGGAACAGCTGGCAGCTGTTTCAGACAGTATAGTATTTATTGATGAAGGAAATGAATTCATAAAAACAATAGAGTTTTCAAAGTTTATTCAAGATACAGATAATTATTATGTCATTGTAACAAGGGAGTCTTTGCCTGCTCTACCATATAGTGTAGAGGAGATATATGGTATAAAAACTTCAGGAAAGTATGGAAGGCTTGAGCAGAAGTTTAATGAGTTTTACAGAATCTATGGTGCAGATATATATAAAGGGTCAATAAATCCTGATATTGTTGTGACTGAAGACAGTAATTCAGGGTACCAGTTTTTTAAAAACATATGCGATGACACACATTTAAGATGTGAGAGTTTAAACGGCAAATCGAATATTTTTCAGTATTTGAATTCGCACGGTAGTGAAAATACTCTTGTAATAGCGGATGGTGCAGCATTCGGTTCGGAAATGCACAGAGTAACAGAGCTGATAAGTGAGAAGAAAGGAATAGCAATATATTTACCCGAATCATTTGAATGGTTAGTGCTGTTATCCGGAATAGTAAGAAATTCTATGTTGAGTAGGATATTGGAGAGTCCTTCAGATTTTATAGAATCTAAAGAGTATTTCAGCTGGGAGAGATTTTTTACTGCTGTTTTAATAGATATGACAAAAGACAGCTACATGGCATATAAGAAAAAGAATTTAAACTCAGCTTATTTGACAGATCCGGTTAAAAAAGCAATTCTTGAAAAGATGGAACATATCAATTTAATTTAATAAACCGTTCAGGGGGGCTTACGCCCCCTTATTTTTAATTATACTTATAGAATCCTTCCCCTGCATTTACTCCGGTTTTGCCTTCAGAAATATACTTTTCAAGGATTGATTTTATCTTGCCCTGTATGGTAGTCGGGTCTTTTGAGAGCGGATTGTTTGATACTATATTAAGGGCGGTGTTAAGGCCTACAATATCAAGGATTTGGAACGGACCGTATGGTGAGCCTGTACCGAGTCTCCATGTGAGGTCGATGGTAGCAGGGTCTGCCACCTCATTTGCAAGCAGCATTTGACCTGCATTAAGGAAAGGTATAAGCATTGAGTTCAGTATATATCCAGGCTGTTCCTTCATAAGACGAAGAGGAATCATCTTGATGTCTGATGCAAACTTTGCTACAGCTTCATAAGCGTCCTTTGATGTGGTGTTGTGTCCCATGATTTCGGCAGTATTGCTGATCCAGATATTATTTGCAAAGTGAATTGCAAGATATTGTTGCGGCCTGCTCAGATATTCACGGAATTGACTTGGAACCATACTTGAAGAGTTGGTGGCAACTATAGTCTTTGCTTCAAGATGTGGATCAAGAGACTTATAGAATGCCACCTTGGCTTCAGGATTTTCAGCCATACTCTCGATTATAAGGTCGGCATCCTTACAAGCTTCTTCAAGGCTTGTAGTAAGTTTTATCTCATTATAAGCCTTATCGACAGCCTCCAAAAGTTTATCTATGTCCGCTTCGGTAACTTTAGAGGAATCTGTGATTAAACCTCTTGGAAATACCTTTCCCGTGCCGAGCTCTTTCTTTGCCGCATTAAGTGTTGTCTTATAGATATTATATAATCTGTCCAACTTCGGCTTTGTTCTTCCTATGGACTCTTCACTTCTAAGCCATATCTTTACGTTAAATCCGCAAAAAGCGGTCTGAAATGCTATCTGTGAGCCAAGTACACCGCCACCTGCAACTGTTATATTTTTCATATTGCCTCCTTATTGAAATAATAAATATCACCGCGATATTTAATTGTATAAAATTTATTATAACACCTAAAAAATAAAATAAAAGCCGATATTATATTTTATTAAAAAAATTTATTGATAGTTTTTTAACTTTCTTTTATAATATCAGAGTAATTTTTGAGAGTTTCAAGGAGGAAATGGATGGGTAAGCAACCAACAAATAAGAACAAGGGCAATGTAGTTGGGCTCTTTTTGATGGTATTGGCTGCTGTTATTACTATTATAATAGCTTTCCCTGTTACTGACGGTGTAAGAAAGTACATAAAAGACAATACAAAGTATATTGCAGGTACATATTCAGCCGCAGATAATGGCTTTGGCGGCAATGTAAGAGCCACAGTAAAAGTGGGAGACAACGGAATTGAAAATATTTCATTTGAAGGAAAAAGTGAGACTCCGGATATAGGTGGAGCCGCTATACAAAAGCTGAATGAGCAGATGAAGGCAAATTTAGATACCGAGTTTGATTCTGTCAGCGGTGCGACGATTACATCAAGCGGATTAAAGCATGCACTGAAGAAAGCTTTGCTGAAAGCTCAAGGCAAAGAGGTAAAGGGTGAAAGAAAACCGCAGTCGGCAGATATTGTAGTAATAGGTGCCGGAGGTGCTGGAATGAGTGCTGCAATAGAGGCTGCACAAAAAGGTGCCACAAATGTGGTTATATTGGAAAAAATGCCTATTACAGGCGGTAATACCGTAAGAGCTACAGGCGGATTGAACGCTTCAGAGACTCAGTATCAGAAGCGAGACGGTATAGAAGACAGTAATGAACTTTTCTATCAGGATACTATGAAGGGCGGAAAGAATCTGAACGACCCGGAACTTGTAAGGACTTTGGTGGAAAATTCCGCATCGGCTGTAGATTGGGTTAATTCTATAGGCGGCGACCTTTCCGTAGTGGGACAGTTCGGCGGTGCAAGCGTGAAGAGAATACACAGACCGAGTGATACATCCGCTGTAGGACCGATGCTTGTAAAGACACTTAATGCAAAACTCGATGAACTGGGTGTACCTGTTTTGTTGGAGACTAAGGCAACCAAAATCTTTGCAGATAAGGACAGCAAGATAACAGGTGTAGAGGCGGAAGATGAGAACGGAGTCTTCGTTATAAATACAAAGGCGGTAGTGCTTGCTACAGGAGGTTTCGGTGCAAATCCTCAGATGGTTGCAAAATATGCACCACAGCTTGAAGGGTTTATTACCACCAATCATGTAGGTGCAACAGGTGACGGTATTGAGATGGCAACCGAGCTTGGAGCGGGACTTACAGATATTGAACAGATTCAGACACATCCGACTGTAAATCCTGACACTGCAACTATGTACACTGAGGGTGTGCGCGGTAACGGTGCAATTCTTGTAAACGATGACGGAAAGCGTTTTGTCAATGAGCTTGATACAAGAGATGTTGTTTCTGCAGCTATTATGGCTCAGCCAAACGGTGAGAGCTGGCTTGTATTTGATACGGCTGTAAGAGAGTCACTTTCAGCTATAGAAAAGTATATCAATGAGGGAATCATTGTAGAGGCAAACAGCATTGAAGAGCTGGCTCAAAAGACAGGTGTTAATGAAGCTAATCTTGTAGCCACTATGCAGGAGTATGCGGCAATGCAGGCTGTAGGTAAGGACAGCGAGTTCGGCAGAAAGAGTATGGAAGTACCTTTAACAAAGCCACCGTATTTTGCAGGTAAGGCAAAGCCGGCAGTACATCATACTATGGGCGGTGTAAAGATAAATAAGGAAACTCAGGTACTTAAGGAAGACGGAAGTGTTATTCCGGGATTCTTTGCGGCAGGTGAGGTCGTAGGTGGAGTACACGGTGCCAACAGACTTGGTGGAAATGCTGTAACAGACATAGTAGTATTCGGCAGAATTGCAGGTGACAGTGCAAACAAGTATGTGCTTGACAACGGTGGAAACACTGAGAGAACTATAACGGCGCAGACTGAAGATGCAAACTTTGTAGCCAAGGATATAAAGACCAAGCTTAAGGACGGATCATATAAGGGCAGCGCTAAGGGCTTCGGCGGTGATATAGAAGTTACCTTCACAGTCAAAAAGGGTATAGTAAACGACCTTGAGATTTCAGGTCCTAAGGAGACAGCCGAAATAGGTGGTAAAGCTATCAATAAGATCAAAAAAGGTATGCAAAAGAGCGGTAAGTTCGAAGTTGACAATGTTTCAGGAGCATCCGTAACATCTAAAGGAATTACAGATGCTATAAACAGTGCCAAGTTGCAGTAAATGAATATAAAGTCGGTATCCGAAAGGGTATCGGCTTTTTACAATTCTTTACTATAAACATAAAAAATTATAAAATATAATAGAAAAAAAATCGGCTTTATGCTAGTATTTATGTATTAAAATAGTTTTTACACCAAATTATATTTAGGGGGACTAATGCTGATTACTAGAGAAATGGACTATGCAGTAAGAGTGGTGAGGGCTTTAAAAGGCGGTGCAAAGGTTTCCGCATCTGAGGTTGCAAAGAAGGAGCATTTACCGCAGGCCATTACATATAAGGTACTGAACAGTTTACTGAAGTCAAAGCTTATAGGGAGTATGAGAGGAGTAAACGGAGGCTACTACTTAAAATGTGATTTATCCAATACGACACTATATGATATTTGTGTTGCATTAGGTGAAGATATGAGTATAACGGAATGTGTCAGAGAAGGATATGACTGTATAAATAACAGATGTGGCGAGTGTATTTTGAACAAGGAATTCAACAGAATACAGAGCTCACTTAACAGAGAATTGCAGACGACTACTTTGGATAAGCTTTTATAGGTTTATCCTTTTTTAAAACAGAAAAGATTGTAAAAAATATAATTGCAAATATATGAAATGGTGATACAATTATTAAAGATATTTTGATGAGGAGATAGTATATGATAAAAGAAGTGTTTTTTGCCGGCGGTTGCTTTTGGGGCGTGGAAGGCTACTTTAAAAGAATTGAGGGTGTTAAGGGTACTACCTGCGGATATGTCAACGGCAGGACCGAAAATCCGAGCTATGAGGACGTGTGCCGACATGATACGGGGCATGCGGAGACTGTGAAGGTGGATTTTGATGATGAGGTTATCAGTCTTGAAGATTTGCTTATATATTATTTCAGGATAATTGATCCTGTCAGCGTGAATAAGCAGGGCAATGATGTGGGGACACAGTACAGAACCGGAATATACTATACGGATGAGAATCAGTTGCCTGTGATAAAGGCCGCTATAGAAAGAGAGCAAAGAAAGTACAATGAAAAGATTGCTGTAGAAGTATTGCCGATAGAAAACTTCTACAGTGCGGAGGAGTACCATCAGGACTATCTGGATAAGAATCCGAACGGATACTGTCACATCAATTTGGATTTGGCAGATGAACCGATAGTAAGAAGTGAAAAATATAAAAGAAAAAACGATGAGGAACTTAGGGAGAGCTTGACGCCGCTTCAGTATGATGTCACTGTGAATGCGGCTACGGAGAGACCTTTTGACAATGAGTTTGATTCAAACTTTGAAAGAGGTATCTATGTGGACATCACATCAGGTGAGCCGCTGTTTTTCTCTACAGATAAGTTTGAGTCGGGTTGCGGCTGGCCAAGCTTTTCAAAGCCGATACAAAAGGATTTGGTGAAGTACAGTGAGGATTTAAGCCTTGGCAGAAGAAGGATTGAGGTCAGAAGTAATGCGGCCGACGCTCATCTCGGTCATGTATTTGATGACGGTCCGAGTGAGCTTGGAGGTCTAAGATACTGTATCAATTCGGCTGCACTTCGTTTCATTCCTCTTGATAAAATGGACGAAGAGGGCTATGGATATTTGAAAAAATATGTAGAATAACAAAAATACTGAAAGAAGCTTCACTTAGATTTAAAGGTGAAGCTTCTATTATGATAGTTTTGTATAAAATCTTTGTAAAACATATATGAAAATATGGATAAAAGAAGTGAAGCGGACGGTACTTTGAAATGAATTTGCAATAAATTTTCCTTGTAAAAAGAATATTAAAATGTTAGTCTTAGCAAAGAAAAGTAAAGGGGAGAGATATGACTGACAATTTTAAGTACGGGGAAGAGACTAGTATAGAAAATACAGGTGAGAAGAGGGCAAACTTCTCAGGCGGACTGGGTTATATATTGGCTGTTGCAGGATCTGCGGTGGGACTTGGTAATATTTGGCGGTTTCCGTATTTGGCTGCAAAGTACGGCGGCGGAATGTTTTTGCTTACATATCTGATACTGACATTGACATTCGGGTATGCAATGATTATGTCCGAGACTACCATAGGCAGGATGACAAAAAGAAGTGCTATAGGCGCGTTCAATTATTTTGGAAACAGCAAGATTTTAAAAGTGGGCGGCTTTATAAATGCGATAGTACCGGTGCTGATAGTGCCTTACTACAGTGTTATAGGTGGTTGGGTCGTAAAATATCTTGTAGAGTATATAAAGGGCAATGTGGACGGACTTGCAGCCGACGGGTATTTTGGCAGTTTTATAGGCGATACAAAGGTGGTTTTCTTTTGGTTTGTGATATTTGCTCTTGCAACCTTTGTAGTAATACTTGGAGGCGTGGAGCAGGGAATTGAGAGGGTATCAAAGATAATGATGCCTCTTCTTATAATACTTGCGATAGTGGTAGCGCTTTATTCGGTTACAAGACCGGGTGCGATGGCAGGTGTGAAGTATTTCTTTGTGCCGAACTTCCACAATTTTTCACTGATGACTGTGGTTGCGGCACTTGGACAGATGTTTTATTCACTTTCCATCGCGATGGGCATTCTATATACCTACGGTTCATATCTGACAAAGGATGTGGATGTTGAGATTTCCACTTCCAGAGTGGAGATGGTGGATACAGGTGTTGCGGTACTTGCAGGACTGATGGTTATACCTGCCGTATTTGCTTTTTCGGGCGGTGACCCTGATAAGCTTAAGGCGGGACCTTCACTTATGTTCATTACACTTCCTAAGGTGTTTGAGAGTATGGGTGCAGGAAGGATTGCAGGTATAGGATTTTTCTTACTTGTGCTTTTGGCGGCTCTTACAAGTGCCATTTCGCTTGTGGAGACTAGTATTTCCACATTCTGTGATGAGCTTAACTTAAGCAGAAATAAATCAGTCATTTTGATGGCTGTTATAATGGTATTTGTAGGCGGCTCATCGGCTGCAGGTTACGGTATACTTGATTTTGTAAAGATTTTTAAAATGCCTATTTTGGATTTCCTTGATTTCCTTACCAACTCTATAATGATGCCGATAGCGGCTCTTGCCACCTGCTATCTTGTGGTGAGGATTATCACATTGAAAAAAATTGCGGAGGAAATATCATATTCTTCTGCATTTAAGAGAAAAAGTATGTATAATATAGTAATGAGAGTGTTTGCACCGGTATTTTTGATTATTATATTGGTTAGCGCCATACTCAATACTTTGGGAGTTATAAGTCTGTGATTTAGCTTTTGAAGTGTAATAAAAGAATGGAGTTATGTGATGAAGAATTGGGATGTAGTTGCATTGGGCGAGCTGTTGATTGATTTTACACCTGCAGGTCTTTCACCTGCAGGAATGAAGCTTTTTGAGCAAAATCCGGGCGGTGCGCCTGCGAATATGCTGACCGCGGTATCAAGATCAGGTCTTAAGACGGCGTTTATAGGGAAAATAGGTGCGGATATGCACGGAGATTTTTTGAGAAGTACATTGGAGGGTGTGCCTATTGATACAAGCGGTTTGATTACCGACCCTTCAGTTTTTACAACTCTTGCATTTGTAAGCCTTTCTATAACGGGAGACAGGGGATTTTCTTTTGCAAGAAAGCCTGGAGCGGACACAAGGCTTTCCATAGATGAGATAAATAAGGATATGCTTGCAGATACAAAGATTTTTCATGTGGGTTCACTTTCACTTACGGATGAGCCTGCAAGAACTGCCACATTTGAAGCTGTAAAGATTGCAAAGGATGCAGGTGCTATTATATCCTACGACCCGAACTACCGTGCTCCGCTTTGGGAGAATGTGGATAAGGCCATGGAGATGATGAGACTTATGGTACAGTTTACCGATGTTATGAAGATATCGGATGAGGAGACTGCGCTTTTGACACCGTATAGCGATCCGCTTGAGGCAGGAAAGTATCTGATAGAAAACGGAGTAAAGCTTGCCGTAGTGACTCTTGGAGCTAAGGGTGCTCTTGTGGTATCGGCTTCAGGATATGTTGAGGTGCCGGGATTTAAGAGTACGGTTGTCGACACCACAGGTGCCGGAGATTCGTTCTGGGGCGGACTCTTGGCAAGATTTTTGAGTGAAGATGTCAGCTTGGACGATATTACCACAAGTCAGATGTATGATATAGCAAGATACGGAAATGCTGTTGCAAGTCTGTGTGTGGAAAAAAGAGGCGGTATTGTAAGTATCCCTACATTTGAAGAAGTTGTAGAGAGGTTGAATAAATGAAAAAAATAGATGTTGCGGTTATTATGGCAGGGGGAAAGGGCAGCAGACTTCGCAGTATAACAAATGACGAGATTCCAAAGCCTATGGTGCCGGTAGACGGTAAGCCGCTGCTTGAGTATCAGGTTGAAAAGCTGAAAGAATACGGTATCAAAAAGATTATAATGATTGTCGGACATTTGGGTGAAAAGATTATGGATCACTTTAAGGACGGCAAGGATTTCGGTGTTGATATCGATTACATTGTAGAAAAAGAGCCTCTCGGTACTGCAGGTGCATTCTACTATCTTAAGGATAAGACGGATGCAAAGGATTTTTTGCTTGTATTCGGTGATGTGTTCTTTGATATTGATTTTGACAGAATGGAGGACTTCCATTTCAAAAATGAAGCACTTACAACACTGCTGGCGCATCCGAACGGACATCCTTATGATTCGGATCTTATACAGACTGATGATAACGGTAAGGTTATAGGATTTGATTCAAAAAATAATGTAAGAGATTACTGGTATGACAATATGGTCAATGCCGGTATGTATGTTATAAACAGAGAGTTGCTTGAACTTGTAGGGGAGCCTGTAAAGATTGACTTTGAAAAGGATATCTTGGCAAATCAGGTAAAAAACGGAGCAAATATCTATGCCTACCATTCACCTGAGTATGTGAAGGATGTGGGTACCGTAGACAGAATCAATGCTACTGTGGAAGAACTTAAAAACGGCCTTATTGCATCCAAAAATCTTAAGAACAGGCAAAGAGCCATATTCCTTGACAGAGACGGCACTATGAATGTTTCAAAGGGATTTATCTCAAATGCTGACGGCCTTGAGTTGATTCCCGGAACAATTGAGGCCATAAAGGCTATCAATAAGAGCGGCGCATTGGCGATAGTTATTACAAACCAGCCTGTAATTGCAAGAGGTGAATGCAGTTTTGAGGAACTTCACAATATTCACAACAAGTTAAAGACTCTTTTAGGTGAAAAGGGAGCTTTTGTGGATGATATTTTCTATTGTCCGCATCATCCTGATAAGGGATTTGAAGGAGAGGTGCCTGAGCTTAAGTTTGACTGTGATTGCAGAAAGCCTAAGACCGGTATGATAAATGAGGCGGTAGATAAGTACAATATTGATTTGTCCAAGTCATATATGGTGGGAGATTCTACAATGGATCTTGAATTGGCAAGAAATGCAGGTGTTAAGTCTGTACTTGTGGATACGGGATTTGCAGGAAATGACGGCAAGTATGACAGAAGCTGTGATATTGAGGCGAAGGATTTACTTGACGCCGTAGAAAAGATAATAAAAGATATGAAATAATTTAAAGGGGCTATCATAACAGCCCCTTTTTTATCTGCAATATTACCAGGTGCATCTGGCACTTGCACCGCACGGCAATATATATTCGGATTTGTTTACGCGAAGTCCTATCTCCATAGCTTCAATATGCGCTTTCGGAAGATTATTTTCTTCAAGTGATTTTTGCATCATATAGGTAAGTACACCCGGCGCAAGTCCTGTGGTATATGAGTTTATAAGAAAGAAGAGAGGGTCTTTACTTAAAAGCTTTGTTGTAAGCTTTATAAAGTCATATATTGAGTCCTCTATCTTCCATATCTCACCCTTTGGACCTCTGCCGTATGAAGGCGGATCCATTATTATAGCGTCATATGTGTTACCGCGTCTTATTTCTCTTTGAACGAACTTGATACAGTCGTCTACAAGCCATCTGATAGGAGCATTTGAAAGATTGGAGCTTATCATATTTTCCTTTGCCCAACCTACCATACCCTTGCTTGCATCCACATGTGTAACCGAAGCCCCGGCAGCGGATGCAGCCAATGTGGCTCCGCCTGTATAGGCAAACAGATTGAGCACTTTTATCTCTCTGCCTGCGTTTTTTATCATGTTGTAGCCAAAGTCCCAGTTGGTCGCCTGTTCGGGGAAAACGCCTGTATGCTTGAATGTAAAAGGTTTCAGATTAAATGTTATCTTTGATGAAGGAAGTTCATAGTCGATACTCCATGTGTTCGGAAGATTGAAAAACTCCCAATGTCCGCCGCCGGCCTTGCTTCTGTGGTAGTGACCGTTTTTCTTTTTCCATGCAGGGTGTTCATGTCCCGTATTCCAAAGTACCTGAGGGTCCGGTCTTACAAGTATATAATCTCCCCACCTTTCAAGCTTTTCGCCGTTTGAAGTATCCAGTATTTCATAGTCCTTCCAATTATCTGCAATCCACATAATATTTCTTCCTAAAATAAATTTATTGTTATATAAAATAAAAATGCCGTTTGGTAAAACCCATACGGCATTGTCTGTGCCGGACAAGCCGGCTATTTACTAAAGATATTTAAATAATTCCTGTGCCTCACCTTTTTTAGTGGTTTCCTTCAGTGAAAGAACCTCTACCTTTACAGACTTACCACCGAATAATACTTCTACAATATCTCCAACTTTTACTTCAGCTGATGCTTTGATTACTTTGTCGTTTATAAGAACTCTGCCTGCATCACATGCTTCATTGGCTATTGTGCGTCTTTTTATTATTCTTGAAACTTTTAAAAATTTGTCAATACGCATTAGTTATTAACAGCATCCTTTAGTGCCTTACCCGGCTTGAACTTAGGAACTACGCTCTCAGCGATCTTCATTGTTTCACCGGTTCTAGGGTTTCTACCCTCTCTCTCAGGTCTTACAGATGTCTCAAATGTTCCGAAACCAACAAGCTGGATTTTTTCATTCTTTGCAAGTTCTTCTGTAACAACGTCTACAAAAGCCTTAAGAGCTGCTTCAGCTTCCTTCTTTGTAGCGGAATCGCCCATCTTCTTAGCCATAGCATCGATTAACTCTGTTCTATTCATTTTTTCCTCCTAAAAATAATGCTTGAAAAAACATTATAATAAAATAGTGTCGCCGAATAAAATCGGCAATTATTATGAGGCATAACACCACTCATAACATAAAATTTATAGTCTGTTTAAGACCATTTGTCAAGAAGAATAAAGTAAAAAAGCCGTTTTGTAAGACTTTTTTTGATATAATGCAATTTAACTTTAAGAAATTATATATTTTTGGTTGACAAGAGCATAATAATTGTTGTACTATACATATACCCTGTGGGGGTGTATATAAAGCTGAAAACACCGTGAAGTAGGATTTTTCAGTTTACATCCCAATAAGGTGTATAAGTTATTTATTATATTGTTGTTTCGGCACTTTTGAAAGTGCAGATGATATATTTGGGAAGGAGATATATGACAAAGGAAAAGTACAATGTCACAGGAATGAGCTGTGCCGCCTGTTCCGCAAAGGTGGAAAAGACGGTAAGTAAGCTTGCAGGTATGGATAAGGCTTCTGTAAATCTTTTGACCAACTCTATGCAGGTTGAATACGATGAGAAGAAGCTTGGTCCGGATGATATAATAAAGAGTATAGTGAATGCAGGTTACGGTGCTTCACTTGCAGGTGATACAAAGGAAAAGGCAAAGGAAAAGAGCATCAAAAAGACAAATGATGATGCGATTAGTTCCATGAAGTTCAGATTGAAGGTATCTGTTATCTTCCTTGCCATATTGATGTATTTCAGTATGGGAAGTATGATAGGGCTTCCGCTGCCGAACTTTTTATCGGGAGCGGGTAATCCGGTAGGATTTGCGCTGACACAGCTTTTATTGGTGCTTCCTGTAATGTATGTAAACAGAAAGTATTATATCAGCGGTTTTAAGTCACTTAGCCATCTTTCCCCGAATATGGATACATTGGTTGCGGTAGGCACTATAGCGGCTTTTATATATGGTGTTATAGCAATATATGTTATGGGATATGCGTTAAGTAACGGTGATATGAATACCGTGGCGGAGTACAGAAAGAATCTTTATTTTGAGTCGGTTTCCATGATACTTACACTTATTACTTTAGGTAAGTTCTTTGAGACAGGTTCAAAGGCAAGAACTACAGACGCCATTTCAAAGCTTGTGGATCTTTCACCTAAGAGAGCCAATGTAATAAGAGACGGTGTGGAAGAAAATATTCTGACTGAGGACGTAAGAGTAGGAGATATAGTAGTAATAAGACCGGGTGAGAGTATCCCTGTAGACGGTATTATCATAGAAGGAAGCACAAGCGTTGACGAGAGTGCCATCACAGGTGAGAGTATTCCGGTTCAAAAGGATAAGGGTGACAAGCTGATAGGAGCCACCATCAACAAAAACGGAAGTGTAAAGATAAAGGCTTCTGAGGTAGGCGAGGATACCGCCATTTCAAGGATTATCGCCTTGGTGGAGGAGGCTTCATCATCCAAGGCGCCTATTGCCAAGATGGCGGATAAAGTGGCAGGTGTGTTTGTGCCTGTAGTAATGGGAATAGCTTTTGTAACATTCATTGTATGGCTTGTACTCGGATATGATTTCTCATTTGCACTCAATCGTGCTATAGCGGTACTTGTTATATCATGCCCATGTTCACTCGGACTTGCAACTCCTGTAGCTATAATGGTAGGTACCGGAAAGGGCGCTGAAAACGGTATACTTATAAAGTCTGCGGATGCGCTTGAGACCACTCACAGTATTGATACGGTGGTACTTGATAAGACAGGTACGGTTACCAAAGGTAAACCTGTAGTTACGGATATTATAGGATTTGATATAGATGACAATGAGTTTTTAAAGCTTGCGGCAAGTGTGGAGAGTGCTTCTGAACATCCGCTTGCTGAAGCTATTGTGGAAAAGGCTAAAGAAGAGAATTTGACATTCTCATCCCCTGAAAATTTCATCGCACAGTCGGGAAGAGGTATCAGAGCCGATATTGACGGTAAAAAGATTGTAGCCGGAAATGAGCAGGCAATAAGGGAAGCTGTAGGAAACGACTCGGGATTTGATTCGGTATTTGATAAAGGTAATGAGCTGGCATCACAGGGTAAGACTCCGATGTATTTTATGGCGGATGACAAGCTTATAGGAATCATTGCGGTAGCGGATACAATAAAAGATGACAGTAAAGAGGCTATAGAGGCTCTTAAGGCAAGAGATATAGATGTGGTACTTTTAACAGGTGACCACAAGAATACCGCAACCGCTATTGCAAAGCAGGCAGGTATCAACAAGGTAATAGCCGAGGTACTTCCTACAGATAAGGAAGAGCATGTAAGAAAGCTTATGGAAGCCGGACATAAGGTGGCAATGGTAGGTGACGGTATCAATGATTCGCCTGCACTTGCAAGAGCCGATGTAGGTATCGCAATAGGTGCCGGAACCGATGTGGCTATAGAGAGTGCGGATATAGTGCTTATGCACAGCTCACTTAAGGATGTGGCGACAGCTATTGACCTCAGCAAGGCGGTTATAAGAAATATAAAGCAGAACCTTTTCTGGGCGTTCTTTTATAACTCTGTAGGAATACCGCTTGCGGCAGGTGTGTTTTATCTAAGCCTCGGATGGAAGCTCAGTCCGATGTTTGGTGCCGCAGCTATGGGAATGAGCAGCGTATGTGTGGTAAGCAATGCACTCAGACTTCGCGGATTTAAGCCGAGGAATATAAAAAATAACAAATCAGGCAATGATGAGATAGTTCTCATTGAAAATAATGAAAAAAAGAAAGAGGGAAAAACTATGACAACAGTAATTAATGTAAACGGAATGATGTGCGGACATTGTAAGGCAACAGTGGAGAAGGTAACAAAGGCTGTAGAGGGTGTAAGCAATTCAATAGTGAATTTGGATGCAAAAAATGTTACAATAGAGTACGCTGAAGGTACAGACCTTGAGAAGGTAAAGAAGGCTATCACTGACGCAGGTTATGAGGTGGTATAATGAGAGCCGACTCTAAGACTGTTCTGAGACAATTGAAAACTGCAAAAGGACAGCTTGAGGGAATCATAAAGATGGTGGAAGAGGACAGATACTGCATCGACATATCCAATCAGGTCCTTGCCACCAGAGCTCTTTTGGAGAGGGTGAACCGTACCATCATTGAAGGCCATATAGAAGGATGCATACTTGATGCCGCCGCTACAGGCAGTGATGAGGAGAGAAAGGAAAAGATAGTCGAGCTGTCAAATACTATAAAGAAGATGATGAAGTAATGGAAAGACAGATTCTATATATAATAGATAAAGACTATAAGAGTATATCCGAATTTTTAAAGAGTAGAGGATATACCTTCTCCAATATAGTGGAGCTTAAAAAATATAAAAACGGTATAATGCTCAACGGTACTTGGGCGTATATGAATCAGAAGCCGACAAGATTTGACCGGCTTCTTGTTCGTGTATGTGAATATAAAAAGAGTGAAAACATATTGCCTGTTTTTATAAAGCTTGATATAAAATATGAGGATGAGGATATAGTGGTGGTAAATAAACCGAGTGATATGCCTATACATCCGAGCTTTAACAACTATGAAAACTCTATGGCAAATGCTTTGATGTACTACTACAGGGATAAAAACTTTGTCTTCAGATGTATAAACAGGCTTGACAGGGACACCACAGGTCTTACCGTTGTGGCAAAGCATTTTCTGAGTGCAGGTATACTGAATACTTTTATGCAAAGGCGTGAGATAAAAAGAGTATACAATGCAATAGTTGAAGATGACGGCAGCCTTACAGACAGCGGAACTGTCAATGCACCTATAGCCAGAGAGGACGATACGCTTATAAAGCGTAGAGTAAGCACTGAAGGCCATAGGGCAATTACTCATTATAAGGTATTAAAAAGGCTTAAAGGAGCTTCTTTGATAGAGCTTAGGCTTGATACCGGCAGGACACATCAGATAAGAGTTCATATGAGTTATATAGGGCATCCTCTTGTAGGAGATTATTTGTATAATGAAAGGTACTATGACAAAGAGAATGTCAGGCCGCTGCTGCATTCAAAGAGCCTTTCTTTCATACACCCGATAACAGGTGAAGATTTATACCTTGAATGTGAGTTGCCGAAAGATTTTAAAGAAAGAATGGATGAATATGTTTAGAATACAATACCCGTATCTGGATATGAAAAAGATCGCAGAGAGCGGACAGATATTTAGATTTAATGTTTATGACGATGAATACAGCCTTGTGGCAGGGGATAAGCTTTTGTTTATAAAAGAGGATGATGACGGATATATACTCTCATGCAGCGAGTCCGAGTTTGAAGAGTTTTGGATTGACTATTTTGACTTAAGGCTTGATTACAGTGATTTTGAAAAGAATATTCCTGCCGATGATTTATTTTTAATAAATGCCGCCGAGTACTCCTACGGCATCAGGATACTCAATCAGGACAAGTGGGAGATGCTTATATCCTTTATTATTTCACAAAGAAAGAGCATACCTGCGATAAAATCGTCTATCGAAAAACTTGCAAAAACCTACGGCAAGAAGATAGATATACAGGTACCTGATTTTATAAAAAATATTGATAAAAACAGTGAGTTTTTTGCCTTCCCTACACCTAAAGCGCTTGCAGATGCAAGTCTTGATGATTTAAATGCCTGTTCACTCGGATATAGAAGTCCGTATATAGAGGCGAGCGCAAAGGCTGTATACAGAGGTGATATCGACCTTGAAGCTTTGAGTGCGCTTGATGACAATGAGCTTTTGGCGGCACTTATGAGCCTTAAAGGAGTGGGCATCAAGGTTGCAAACTGTGTGGCACTTTTCGGATATCACAGGATTGCGGCTTTTCCTATTGACGTTTGGATAAAGAGAATGATTGATGAGCATTATGCCGGAGAATTTCCGCTAAAACTCTATGACGGTTATGCCGGAGTTATTCAGCAATATATTTTCTATTACGGCAGAGAAAGTACGAAACGTGCTGGAAAATAACCATGAAATTTGGTATGATGATACAAGGATTGTGAGTGCAAAATGTGCAGCAATCGGGTAACATATATTCCCTATGAAAGGAGCATTATGAACGAACTTACAAAAAAAACTTATGAGACTTGGAAGAGTGCAAAACTTAAGGATGAAAATCTTGTAGCGGAGCTTGCGGCTATCGAGAGCGATGAAGACGCTATCAACGACAGATTCTATAAGGAGCTTGCTTTCGGTACAGGAGGTTTAAGAGGCGTACTGGGTGTCGGAAGTAACAGAATGAATATCTATACTGTAGGTAAAGCCAGCAGAGGGTTGGCAAACTATATAAATTCCATATCAAAGACTCCTAAGATTGCCATATCATATGACAGCAGACATAATTCGGAGCTTTTTGCAAAATGGGCGGCAGGAATATTTGCAGGAGCGGGAATCAAGGTATATATCTGGAAAGAGCTTATGCCTACACCTGCACTTTCTTTTGCAGTAAGAGAGCTCGGATGTGACGGCGGTATAATGGTAACAGCCAGCCACAATCCTGCAAAATACAACGGATATAAGGTTTATGGTGCGGACGGATGTCAGATAGCCAATGAGGCGGCAGACAGAATACTTGATGAGATAAACAGTGTAGACACATTCTCCGATTACAATATTGTGGACTTCAAAGAAGGACTTGAGACAGGTATTATAGAGTATATAAGTGAGAATACTTTTAACGAGTTCATAGATGCGGTTTCAACACAGACTTTCATAGGTGATGATGTAAATAAGGACGTAAAGATTGCTTATACACCGCTGTACGGAACGGGACTCAGATGTGTTACAACCTGCCTTAAGAAAAACGGCTTCACAAATATCGAAGTTGTTAAAGAGCAGGCCACTCCAAACGGTGATTTCCCTACCTGCCCATACCCTAACCCTGAGATAAGACAGGCGCTTGAGGTAGGACTTAAGGTTGCAAAGGATGTGGGTGCCGATATACTTATAGCTACAGACCCGGACTGTGACAGAGTGGGTATTGCCGTAAAGCAGGGCGACGACTTCAGACTTTTCTCAGGTAATGAGGTAGGTGTACTTCTTACAGACTTTATTGCAAAGAGAAAGATTGCTATGGGTATAATGCCTAAGAAGCCTGTACTTGTAAAGACCATAGTTACCACGGATCTTGCAAAGAGAGTGGCTGACGACTACGGCATTGAGACCAGAGATGTACTTACAGGATTTAAGTATATTGGAGATCAGATTGCAGGTCTTGAAAAGGACGGTGAGGTTGACAGATATCTTCTCGGATTTGAGGAGAGCTACGGTTACCTCTCAGGGAGCTATGTAAGAGATAAGGATGCCGTAAACGGCTCATATCTGATTGCACAGATGTTTGCATACTACAAGGCTGAAGGAAAGTCACTGCTTGAGGTACTTGAAGGACTTTATAAGAAGTACGGATATTATCTGAATACACTTTATTCATTTGAGTTTGAAGGCGAGAGCGGTATGAACAAGATGAATGAGATAATGGACAGCTTCAGAAACAATACTCCAAGTGAAATTGCAGGTGTAAAGGTGCTTGAGGTAAGAGATTATGAGACTTCCACTCAGACTACACTTAAAACAGGTGCCAAGGAGGAGATAAAGCTTCCGAAGTCAAATGTTATCAAGTATATGCTTGAGGGCAATTCAAGTGCGGTATTAAGACCTTCAGGAACCGAGCCTAAGCTTAAATTATACCTTGCAATAACCGGTGAAGATGAGTCAAGTGCAAGAGAACTTGAGAGCAAAATAGCTGACGAACTTAAGAAGCATTTAGCATAAATTTTTTTAGAGGCTGTGTATTCGGCCTCTTTTTTGTGTCGTAAATCGGATGCCATAACTGATTTTTACTTGCAATTTAAAATCCTGTATGCTATCATTGTGCGGTAGACGAACAGATGTATTTTAGAGGCGAACATGGAACAGAATGTCAAATATTATGTGGTAAAAGACAAGGCGGTGCCTGAGGTACTTATAAAAGTGGTTGAGGCGAAAAGACTGTTGACAGCGGATAAGATGATGACTGTAAAAGAAGCCACAGATAAATGTGGTATAAGCAGAAGCTCATTTTATAAATATAAGGATGATATATTTCCGTTTGATGATTCTTCAAAGGGAAGGAATATCACCCTTTCAATTCAGATATCAGATGAACCGGGTCTTTTATCGGAGCTTTTGGCAGTAGTTGCAAAATATCATGCCAATATTTTGACAATACATCAAACTATACCGGTAAGCGGTGTGGCAACTATTTCTTTGTCTATAGAGATTTTAAAGGATACCGGAGACTTGTCTAAGCTGGTAGATGAAATCAGAAGTTTGGAAGGCATCTTTGATATAAAAATTTTAGCTAGGGAGTAATATATGTTTAATATTGCAATTTTAGGATTTGGAACAGTAGGTTCAGGTGTATATGAAGTTATAAAGGAGAACAATGCTCTTTTAAAGCAAAAGACAGGTGAAGATATAGCGGTAAAAAAGATACTTGATATCCGTGAATTTCCCGGCAGCGAGTGGGAAAGTCTTGTTGTACATGACATAAAGGAAATAATAGAAGATAATGATATAGATGTGGTTGTGGAGACAATGGGAGGAACATCTCCTGCATTTGAGTTTGTAAGAGACGCGCTTCTTTCAGGAAAGCATGTCACCACATCAAATAAGGCATTGGTAGCTGCACACGGCACCGAGCTTTTAAAGATTGCAAGAGAAAAAAATGTAAACTTCTTCTTTGAGGCAAGTGTAGGCGGAGGTATTCCGATAATCAGAACAATTACGGAAAGCTATGCCGGTGAGCATTTTAAAGAGATTACAGGTATTTTAAACGGTACAACAAACTATATACTTACAAAGATGGATACGGAGGGTGAGGACTTTGAAAAAGCACTTTCCACAGCACAGGAGCTTGGATATGCCGAGAGAAATCCGGAAGCTGATGTGGAAGGCTATGACACCTGCAGAAAGATTGCGATATTGGCATCTTTGGCAACAGGCAAGGAAGTAAACTTTGAGGAAATCCATACGGAGGGTATTACAAAGATAGACACAACAGATTTTGAATATGCCAAGCATATGAAGCTTTCTATCAAGCTTTTCGGTGATTCAAAGTTTGAAGACGGCAAGGTGTTTGCATTTGTTGCACCTGTAATGGTTGAAAGAGACCATCCTCTCTATATGGTAAATGATGTGTTCAACGGTATTATGGTGGAAGGAAATATGCTCGGAAAGAGTATGTTATACGGAAGCGGTGCAGGTAAGCTGCCTACAGCAAGTGCAGTAGTGGCTGATATCGTAGCCATTACAAAGAATAAGGATAAAAATGTGGCAACATTCGGCGGGGGAGATGAAAAGCAGAATGTGGTCGATATGAATGAGACAAGCCATAAGTACTTTGTAAGATTTAAGGGCAGGGATGCCAAGTTTATAGATAAGTGCAAAGAGACATTTAAGAATGCAAAGGAAGTATACCTTGACGGCAAAGACGAGTTTGCATTGGTTACAGACCTTATGAAGGAAAGAGATTTCCTTGCAGCCTTGAATAATCTCGGTGATGTGATAAAATATATTAGAACAAAGATAGCTTAAGCATTCGGCACCACCACAGGTGGTGCTATATTTTTATATGGAAAGAATATTTGATAAATTGGTAAAACCGCTGCCGCCATGTGCATTTCACGAGCTCACAGGATTATATTGTCCCGGATGCGGAGGCACAAGGGCAGTCAGGTTTTTGATAAGAGGAAATGTAGAAAAGAGCTTTATTTATAATCCGATAGTGCTGTATACGGTTATTGCAACTTTTATTTTTTTCGCTTTTGTAGTAAAGTATAAGATTAGCGGCAGGCGTTTGAATAAGGATAAGATTATTCTGCCTATGCTGTATATCGGAGTCGTTATAATGCTTTTGAATTGGGTTGTGAAGGACTGGTTTTTAGTTTTTAGAAGCATAGACTTACTGAAATAGACGGGGATTATAGATGAAAAATACTGAAGAAAAGACAAAAAAGAGGTGGGAGAACAGGTCGATGGTGTTCGGCATAGTCTCAATACTGTCATGTATGTGTTCACTGCCCACATCGGGTGTTCCGCTCGGTATTCCGCTTGGGATATTTGCAATCGCATTTGCCATAATCTCAGCCAAGGGCGGAATGAGAGGAAAGGCTGTGGCCGGTATTGTGACCGGAATATTTGGGATAGTTATCGGACTTGTCATATATGCCATGATACTTTTTGTGGTGGTACAGCTGAAGGATCAAAGAATTTTAAATCAATTCAGACCGGATCAGATTAAGGTTATACAGGACTATATTCAAATGTATATAGCACATTGATAAGGAGGTAATTTTGACTGATATAGTAAAAATACTTGCAGAAGAGCTTGGTATAAAGACCGCACAGGTAGAGGCTACTATCAATCTGATAGATGAGGGAAATACCATTCCCTTTATTTCAAGATACAGAAAAGAAGTTACAGGTTCGCTTAATGATGAGATACTCAGACAGTTTGATGAAAGACTGAAGTATCTTAGAAATCTTGAGGAAAAAAAGACTCAGGTACTTTCAGCCATCGAGGAGCAGGGGAAGCTTACCGACGAGTTGAAAAAAGAAATTGAAGCCGCAATCACTTTGGTAGCGGTAGATGATTTATACAGACCTTTCAGGCCGAAGAGGCGTACAAGGGCAATGATTGCCGTTGAAAAGGGACTTGAAGGCTTTGCAAATGATATATTTGAAGAAAAACTAAAGCATGACGCCGGTGAGGAAGCTAAAAAATATCTCTCAGATAAAGAGGGGCTTGAGGTGGAAAGTGAGGCGGATGCTATAGCCGGAGCTATGGATATAATAGCCGAAAAGATTTCAGATGATGCAGGCTTTAGAAATAAGATAAGAGAGATGAGCTTTAAGCAGGGTATTTTAATGTCAGCAGCAAAGGATGAAACATTAGAGTCCGTATACGAAAATTATTATAACTTTGCGGAGAGTGTTTCAAAGGTGGCAGGATATAAGATACTTGCTATAAACAGAGGTGAGGATGAAAAAATCCTTACAGTAAAACTTGATCCGCCGGTTGAGGACATTATAAAATACCTTGAAAGAAGTATTATAAAAAAGCATAACAAGTTTACAGAGCAGATATTAAAGGATACTATAGACGACGCATATAAAAGACTTATTGCACCTTCTATAGAAAGGGATATAAGATCAAGCCTGACAGAGGCGGCACAGGATGAGGCTATTAAGGTGTTCGGCAAGAACCTTACTCAGCTTCTTATGCAACCTCCTGTAGCGGGCAGAGTGGTGCTCGGTTGGGATCCGGCTTTCAGAACGGGGTGTAAGCTTGCCGTAGTGGATGAAACGGGAAAGGTACTGGATACCACGGTTATCTATCCTACAGCACCTCAAAACAAGGTGGAGGCGGCCAAGAAAGTATTAAAGGAGCTTATAAAAAAGTACAATATAAGCCTTATTTCTCTTGGAAACGGTACTGCATCCAGAGAGTCTGAAGCCGTTATTGTAGAGCTTATAAAGGAAGTGGACACCAAGCTTGAGTACATTATAGTAAATGAGGCCGGAGCAAGTGTATACTCCGCAAGTAAGCTTGCAACAGAGGAGTTCCCGAATTTTGATGTGGGACAGAGGTCGGCGGCTTCTATTGCCAGAAGACTTGAGGATCCGCTTGCGGAGCTTGTAAAGATAGACCCTAAGTCCATAGGTGTAGGTCAGTATCAACATGATATGAACCAAAAGAAGCTCTCAGAGGCACTTGGAGCTGTGGTGGAAGACTGTGTAAATAAGGTAGGTGTGGATTTAAATACCGCATCTGCACCGCTTTTAGAGTATATTTCAGGTATATCAAAGGCTGTTGCAAAGAATATAGTGGTATACAGAGAAGAAAACGGAAGTTTCAAAACAAGAAAAGAGCTTTTGAAGGTTTCAAAGCTTGGACCGAAGGCATTTGAGCAATGTGCAGGTTTCCTTCGAATAAATGACGGAAAAGAACCTCTTGATATGACAAGTGTGCATCCTGAAAGTTATGCCGCCACCAAAAAGCTTTTGGAGAGCTTGGGATATAGTGACAGTGATATCACTTTATCAGGTCTTAGCGGTATTTCAAAGGAAATACATGATTTCAAAAAGATAAGTGATGAACTTGAAATCGGTGAAATCACTCTAAGAGATATAGTAAAGGAACTTGAAAAGCCGGGAAGAGACCCGAGAGATGAGATGCAAAAGCCGATACTCCGTACGGATGTTATGGAGATGGAAGATTTGAAAGAAGGCATGATTTTAAAGGGTACTGTAAGAAATGTTATCGACTTCGGTGCATTTGTGGATATCGGAGTACATCAGGACGGACTTGTGCATATTTCAAGGCTTAGTAAGAAGTTTATAAAGCACCCGCTTGAGGCGGTAAGTGTCGGAGATATTGTTGAAGTAAGGGTGGACAGTGTGGATTTGAAGAAAAAGAGAATAGCGCTGTCTATGGTATTTGATTGATATGAACAAAATAAAAATAGATATGAAACTGAATGCTAAGGATATTTGGTTATTTTCCATGTATCACAGCAACAGAGGATTTTTGCTTATTTTCAATATATTGTTCACTGTGGCAATGTATTATTTTATGATTACTACCTGGAACAGGATTGATATTCCGAGAAAGATTTTATTTTTGGTAATGTCAAATATGTTTCTCATAGTGCAACCTGCAATGCTTTACTTAAAGTCACAAAAGCAGGCAAGGACGGATGCCGTTAGGGCAGGACTTTCTCTTTCGCTTGATGACGAGGGCATAGAGGTGGCATCAGGAGACGACAAGGTCGACTTTAAGTGGGAAAGCGGATTTCGTTCAAGGATATTGCCGGGAATTATAGTTATATATGTGGATGCGATAAGAGGATATCTTTTACCTGACAGGTATACAAAAGATAATAAAGAAAAAATAGTCGCTATTTTAAAAGAAAAGACAAGAGTGAGTATATTTTAGAATGAGTAAAATTGTTTTTGACAGCTTTTGCGACAAGGATACATTTGATATTGCCTACAGACTTGCAAATATTTTGAAAAAAAGAAGCGGTCCTGTAGTAGTATGTCTGGACGGAGACCTTGGAGTCGGCAAGACTGTATTTGCAAAGGGAATAGGTGCAGGGCTTAATATAAAAAGGGATATTGTAAGCCCCACCTTCAATATAGTAAAAACTTATGAGGGCGATAAAAGGCTGCACCACTTTGATGTATACAGAATCAGCGATATATCGGAGCTTGATGAGATAGGTTTTGACGAGTTTTTATTTGATGATGCGGTCATTCTTATAGAGTGGTCAACTCTGATAGAGGAAGCATTGCCGAAAGATTTGATAAGAGTGGTTATATCAAAGAACCTTGAAAAGGGATTTGATTATAGAGAAGTGGCTGTAGAAGGTATGGATGATGAAGATTTTAGGAATTGAAAGTGCCGCATTGGTGGCTTCAGTTGCAATAATAGATGAAGATGTGACAATAGCTGAATACACTACAAATTTTAAAAAGACACATTCGGAGACATTGTTGCCGATGTTTGATGAGATAGTAAAGATGACGGGGATAAGCCTTAATGAGCTTTCGGCTATAGCCGTTTCAGGAGGTCCCGGCTCATTTACAGGTCTTAGGATAGGGGCTGCAAGTGCAAAGGGACTTGGACTGGCACTGGATTTGCCTCTTATAGAAGTTCCTACACTTGATGCTATGGCAATGAATATCTATGCAAGTGACGCGATTATAGTGCCGATAATGGATGCCAGAAGAAATCAGGTGTATACCGGAATATATAAAAACGACACAAAACTTGAGGTCAAAGCAGAGTCTATGGCGGTGTCTATAGATGAACTGTTTGAAATTTTAAAAGAAACAAGTGCAAAGGAAAATGTGGAAAGAGCGATATTCTTAGGTGACGGTGTACCGGTATTCAGAGAATATATTGATGAAAAGCTTACAATGAAACATGATTTTGCACCGTTAAATTTAAACAGACAGAGAGCATCAAATATTGCAATGCTCGGTATGGAAATGATGAAAGCCGGCAAGGTTATATCGGCAGATGATATGAAGCCGAACTACCTTAGAAAAAGTCAGGCGGAAAGAGAGAGAGATGTGGCTAAGACCGATGCTTCCCTCTGATACCGAGGCGATAAGGGAACTTGAATGTGATATTTTCAGTGATGCCTGGAGCGAAAACAATATAAAAGACTCTATAGAATCAAAGTTTGATTACTGTATGGTAATCGAAGAAGACTATAGAGTCTTAGCCTATATTATTTTCAGAGTAAATATGGATGAGGCCGAACTTTTTCGTATAGCTACAGATAAAAACAGCAGAAACTCAGGGTTTGCTCATGAACTTATGAATTTTATGATTTCAAATCTGAGGACAATGAAGGTAAAGAAAGTATTTCTTGAGGTAAGAAGTAAAAATACCGCAGCCATAAGGCTTTATGAAAACTACGGCTTCAAAAAAATCGGTATCAGAAGAGAGTATTACTCAAATCCTTTAGATGATGCTCTGTTGATGGAAGGATATATAAAATGTTAGATATTTGTTTATTAGGTACAGGGGGCATGATGCCGCTGCCTTACAGATGGCTGACTTCAATGATGGCCAGATGTGAGGGAGTAAATCTTTTGATAGATTGCGGCGAAGGCACCCAAATTGCGATAAAGGAAAAGGGATGGAGCCCGAAGCCTATAGATGTGATCTGCTTTACGCATTATCATGCGGACCATATAAGCGGACTTCCGGGACTTTTGCTCACAATGGGAAATTGTGAAAAGACCACACCTTTGCTTGTAATAGGTCCAAAAGGACTTGAGAGAGTGGTAAATGCTATGAGAGTTATAGCGCCTGAGCTTCCTTTTGAAATACAGTTTAGAGAACTTAGAGAAAACGAAGAAGTGATATATTTTGCCCCATATAAGATAGAGGCGTATAAGGTAAACCATCGGGTGACTTGTTACGGTTACAGAATCTCTATTGAGAGAAAAGGAAAGTTTGATGCGACAAGAGCAAAGGAGCTTGATATTCCTCTGAAATATTGGAATAAATTGCAGCATGGCGAGATTATCAAAGACGGAGATAAGACCTATACTCCCGATATGGTAATGGGTGAGGCCAGAAGAGGTATTAAGGTCAACTATTGTACCGATACAAGACCTGTACCCGTTATTGCGGAGTATGCCGCAGACTGTGACCTATTTATATGTGAGGGTATGTACGGTGAGGATGATAAGGAGGACAATGCCAAAGGTTATAAGCATATGACAATGACTGAGGCTGCAAATCTAGGCAAAGAGGCAAATCCTAAAAGAATGTGGCTTACACATTATTCACCTTCAATGAATAAGCCTGACGAGTATATTGATAAGCTGAAGAAAATTTTTCCGGCTATAAAGACTGCCAAAGACGGATGGAGTGTAGAACTGGGTTATGAAGAAGAATAATATAAAGATACTTGCAATAGAAAGTTCATGCGATGAGACTGCGGCAGCTGTAGTAGAGGACGGCAGAAAGGTACTTTCAAATATTATCTCATCACAGATAGACTTGCATACAATATACGGAGGAGTAGTCCCTGAGATTGCCTCCAGAAAGCATATAGAAAATATAAATTTTGTAATAAAAGATGCACTGAAAGAGGCGAATGTCACCTTTGATGATATAGACGCTATAGCGGTTACATACGGACCGGGGCTGGTAGGCGCACTGCTTGTAGGAGTAGGCGAAGCAAAGGCTCTTGCCTACGGCCTTAACAAACCTCTTATAGGTGTACACCATATAAAGGGACATGTGTTTGCAAACCTTATAGAACACGAGGAGCTGAAACCTCCTTTTGTATGTCTTATCGTTTCAGGCGGACATACCGAAATAGCAATTGTAAAAGATTATAATGATTTTGAGATAATTGCCACCACCAGAGATGATGCGGCAGGCGAGGCATTTGATAAGGTGGCAAGAAGTGTCGGACTTGGATATCCCGGAGGTCCGAAGATTGATAAGGCGGCAAAACTTGGAAATCCTCATGCTATAGAGTTTCCGAAGGCAAGAGTCAATGACTCAAAATATGATTTCAGCTTTTCAGGTGTAAAGTCTGCCGTTTTAAATTATCAAAACAAGGCAAATATGACAGGTGAAAAGATAAATGTAAATGACCTTGTAGCTTCATTTCAGAGAGCTGTTGTAGAGGTTTTGGTGGAGCATACCATTGCTGTAGCAAAGGATTACAATATAAAGAATGTAGCTATGGCAGGCGGAGTGGCTTCAAATACGGCACTTAGAAGTCTGATGGAAGAAAAGTGCAGTGAAGAAGGATTGAAACTTCACTTCCCTTCACCGATATTTTGTACCGACAATGCGGCAATGATCGGTGTAGCCGCATACTTTGAATATATTAACAACAACTTTAAGGATTTGACACTGAATGCAGTGCCGAATCTGGAACTGCGATTTTAAAAAGTATTTATTGATATTGGAATATGATTATGAGAAGTACGGCGATAATACTTGCTGCAGGCAGCGGCAAGAGATTTAGTGCCAAGAAAAAGAAACAGTTTGTAGAGCTTTTTGATAAGCCGTTATTATACTATTCTTTAAAAGCATTTAGTGAAAGTAATGCAGATGATATAATTGTAGTCACCTCAAAAGATGATATTGATTTTGTAAGAGAAGATATTGTTAAAAAATACGGATTTTACAAGGTAAAGAGTACTGTAGCCGGTGGTGATGAAAGATATGATTCGGTATACAACGGTTTAAAAGAAGCTACAGGCGATATCTGCCTGATACATGACTCTGCAAGAGCAATGATAAGTGTGGAGCTTATAAACAGATGCATAGAAGAGACTGTTAAATATAGGGCGGTTGTCCCTGTAGTAGCTCCGAAAGACACTATAAGAGTGCGAGAGGGAGAATTTGGTGGTGAGACAATCGATCGAAATACACTTTGCATTATCCAGACCCCACAGTGTTTTGATATAGCTTTAATAAAATACGCATTTGAAAGGCTATATAAAACAGACTATAAGAATCTAGGCATCACAGATGATGCGATGGTGGTTGAGAAGTTTACCGATACCAAGGTAAGACTGATAGAGGGTGATTATAAAAATATAAAGGTAACCACACCTGAGGATATAGTGATAGCTAAGGCGTTTTTAGACGCCGGGAACTTTTTATAGTGATGGATTAAAAGCCGATGTAGCCTGTGGTTGCGTTTGCTTTTTGGATATTATGTCAAGTGTTGGGGGATTTTTCAACTTCACAGCCGAAATTTGAGGGAAATATGAAAGTTAATATGAATATTATTGTCGGCGGAACGGATGATATATTGGATAATATACTATCTGCCGCAAGAACTGTAAGAAAAGAAATGAAAAAAACTTTTGATAGCATTGAGATAGAGGCATTGCAGAAGATGGATATTTGCGTTTGTCTTAGCGGAAATATATCAAAATATTATCCTGAATCGGGAATTTATCAGGCAAGATACTATTCTAAAGCTAAGAAGTTTATGGTATATATTCATTTTAGCTTAAATGAGTGGGATTCAAAAAAGATAGAAAGTGTAAGTAAGTTTCTTAAAATGTATAAGGACTATCTTATGGAGCTTTCGGATATCATTAAGACGAAAACGACAAAGTATAAACCGGATTTTGATAGTAGGTGTTATGAAGATGGGATTAAAAGGGTGTTTGGGAATTTGTAGATGATTTTAGATTTCAATTTACAAAAGAGGAATGGGAATTTTTGAGGTCAAAATTTTTGACCTCAAAATTAGATGAAGGTTCAGTTGCTAGAAGAAAAAATTAGTAATTAAGAAATCCCAGTTTGATAGGCCCTGTAAATTTGAATTTATAAAGGAGAATTTAGATGAAACTGTTTTTGTGTTCGCACTTTTCAAGTGTAGGAAGTTTGATAAAAGAAGAAATTGATAACAAGAAAGTCGCATTTATTCCAACAGCTTCACTGCGTGAAGGCTATACAGGTTATGTTGGCTCGGCTCGAAAACTATTTAAAAAACTTGGAGCAGCCGTAACTGAAATTGATATTTCAACGGAGACTTATTCAACAATAAAGTCTGTTTTTGAAGATGCGGATATTATATATTTTACTGGCGGAAATTCTTTTTTCCTTATGGATCAACTACGCAAAACGGGAACTGATGAGTTGTTGAAGAAAGAATTAGCAAATGGAAAACTCATGATTGGTGAATCGGCAGGTGCGATTATATGTGCTCAAACCATACAATATATTGAACAAATGGACGAGAAGCCGGAGGATTACTCACAAAAAGATGATTTAGGTCTTGATTTGATTGATTTCTATGTTCTTCCGCATTATCTTATGGCACCATTTAAGAAAGTTACCGAAAAAATAATGACTAAGTTTTCGGATTTAAATCTATTACCAATTAACAACCGTCAGGGAATTGTAATTGATGGTGAAGGTTCGAAGGTAATTTGTAAAGACTAATTTGAAAATCTCGGTTTGATAAGCCCGATAAATTTAACAAAATTGTATATTTATGAGGCAATGTTAAATAAGTAAGTTTATAAAAAGTAAATTAGAATTTTAGGAGAAGTTGGTATGGATTTTAATAATTTGATTCCTGAATTATCAGTTTTTGATATTCTTCAAACTAAAAAATTTTACAAAGAATTAGGGTTTAAAATAGAGTACGAACGACAGAAAGAGAAATTTATTTTTATGTCTTTTCAAGATAGTCAGTTTATGTTTGAACAAATTCATGATGCTGGGTGGAACACAGGAGAATTAACCTATCCTTTAGGAAGAGGAGTAAATTTTTCCATAGCAGTTGATGATATTGAAAACCTATATACATTAGTTAAAAGTAAAAAATTAGAGATTTACAAAAAACTGACTAAAAGTGTATATTTGGTTAACGGAATAGAAGAAATACAGATGGAGTTCTTGATTCAAGATCCAAATGGATATTTATTGAGATTTACAAACTGATAACTTCCAATCTGTCTAAATCATTGAATGGTGTAAAAAGCACATAACTTTAAGATTATAAAATCTTTCAGCTATGTGCTTTTACTGTATTCAGTAATTTTTTTGGAAAAGTTGTAGTAAAGCTTGAAGAATTTGCGAGTACCATAGTAGCGGAGCAGATACAGAAGAGTTTTTCTACAGGCCGGGACTAAAAGATGGACTGAATATGAAAAGTGCAGTAAAATTTATATTAGAAATGTTTTCGGGAAATATTCCGGGAGGGGAACTAAAGGATGAAGAATGAAATAAGAGTTCTGTCGGTTTTTCCGATAGAAGTACAGGGGAGAAGAAAACCTGGTGTTTGATAAAGTTTTAAGGAGATAACTGTGAAGATAGATATAGTTAAAACGAAAGAGTGCTACAATTCATTGTCATCGGATATGCTATGTGACTGTGATTATTGTAAGCTTTACTATGCTAAGTCAAGAAAAGAATTTTCTGAATGATAATTCATATTATGTTGGAGATTTTAACATAAAGATTGCAGATTCACATCCCAATACCGGAATTAGTGATGAACACTTTGTTCTGGAAGTAATCACTATGAATTCTATGAAATTATCGATTAAGGGATAATTCGGGTTTGTAGAAATAAAGTATATGAATTTACGGAGGTAAAGAAAATGAAAAAAATAAGAGAAATGTCTGTTTACTTAATAGTGATAATTCTAGCTTTTTATGTTTTACCTGTTTTAATTAATGATACAGGAACCGGCATATTCTTCTTACTAATTTTAATTCCGATTATCTGTTTTTTAGCTTCTCTAATTTATGGAATTAGACATTCTTTTAACTTGATATTTTTATTGCTAATTATGTTACTCTTTGTTCCGACTATATTTATATTTTATAATGAAAGTACAGCTGTTTATGTATTGATATATGGTATAATTGCAACAACAGAAAATCTTTTGGGAAGCTTAATTAAAAAAATGAGTAATTAAGAAATCCCTGTTTACCGGTCAGGATAAATTTAGTGAGGTTCATTTTATAATAGAAAAAATAAGGAAATAGTGGTAATATATGAAACTACAATTAAAAGTAAGATTTATTATTTAAGAAATCAAAAGGTTATGCTTGATTTTGAACTTGCTGAAATTTATGGGTATACAACGACAAGATTTAACGAACAAGTAAGAAACAACGCTGAGAAATTTGATGATGATTTTATGTTCCGGTTGACGAAGTCGGAGTTTGAAAACTTGATATCGAAAAAATCAACATCAAGTTGGGGCTGTCGTAGAAAACTACCTTATGCTTTACAGCGCAGGGAATTTATATGCTTTTTATTAAGGGGAGAACCGGCAGTTAAGCAAAGCAAGGCTTTAATACGAATGTTTAAGTAGATGAAAGACTTTATAATTGAAAATCAAGATTTTATCAGTACAAAAGAATTGCTGCAAGAAGTATAAAATTGGTGGAGGACTTATACAGTATGGAATTGAAATTGGAAAATACAGAATCGGAAAGAACACATGAACTGGCAAATCTAATCAGAGCTTACAACAGAGCCAATAGAGAACCATCTAAAAGTGAACCTCTTAATATCTACTTGGAAGATGAAGAGGGTGATTTAATGGGAGGAATGGTAGCGGAGACTTTCGGGAATTGGCTTGAGATTGAATATCTGTATGTCAGTGATGATTTACGTGGACAAGGGATAGGATCAAAGATATTAGAAATGGCGGAAAATGAGTCAAGAAATAGAGGATGTAAGTATTCATTTGTGGATACTTTTAATTTTCAAGCACCGAAATTTTATGAAAAACATGGTTATAAAGAGGTGTTTGCATTGAAAAAATATCCATATACAGGAGAGAGATACTATTATACAAAAGAGTTGTGATTTAAAATATAGTTTGGAATTGGATTATTTACTATGATAACTATTATAGCTAAATCGGTATTTATAGAGGAGGGATGATGAAAGATATTAGACCGGATTTTAAAGATATAAAATCATTTGAAGAATTCAACAGATACTATTGGTATCGAGAAGAACTTTCACAAATTTGTAAGTCTCTTGGGCTGGAATATAGATGCACAAAGCAAGAGCTGAACTTAATTATAGAACAATTTTTTAAGGGAAATAGAGTAGAAAAATCTGTAAGGAAAGTAAATAAAAATAAAACTGAAGCGATAAACTTAAATACGCCATTGCTTGAATGTGGATTTTCCTTTAACCAAAGATTTAGAGATTATTTTTCGGCTGTAACAGGTGTTAATCCATTTAAATTTAATGCTGATATGGCAACAGCTTGGAGGAAAGTAAAAGCCGAAAAGGATTTAAGCTTTACAATTCAAGATATGCTGAAAGTATATTATGGTGAATCAGATTATGCTAAGTATGATAATTCAGCTTGTCAATGGAATCAGTTCCTAAAAGATTTTTGTTTAGATGAATGTAGCAATCATTATTCTGATAAGTTAAAAGCTGCAGCTATCCTTTGGAAAGAAGTTAGAGCCTCAAAAAATGAAAAAGTTTATTCAAGGGAACTTCTAAAAAAATATAGAAATAAAATAGATAAGTACTTAAAGTAAATAAATCTGATTTTGGAAAGTTTAGCAAACTATAAATTTCTATAATATTAAACCTATAAAGTTTGTACAGGTACTGTCTGTATATCGGCATATGTAATATTAGGTAAGTCAAATTTTGGCTCATCTTTTTTAAAATAAATTATGATATAATATATCTGTAAATATGGAGGAATATTATGCTCAGAGTGTGGTTTGGTGACAGAGATAATGTAATATATAATACATCGGTATATTTTAGAAACAGATATAAAGACAGCTGGATTACAGATGCTTTTGCAAGAGCTGCTATTAAAGATATTGACCGATCGGAAGTTTTGGATGCAAATACTATTCAAAGCCCTGTTTTAGGGCAAATACCACCTGATAAATTATCCGGTGGTGTGAAGGCTTTGATATTGATGAAAAATGAACCGGGTAAGACATTTAATGCATCTAACTGTGGAGATAATTGTGCAAAATGGATACTAAAGCTTGGGAAAGAAAAAAATTTTACAATAGCTCTATATCATATAATGGACTTTGGAAAGGAAGATTTTGAGATTCGTATTCTAAATGATAAAAAACTCATTGTACATAATATGAGAGAATTTTTAGATGCAGCGGATAAATATATTAAGGAGAATTTATAGTAATGCGTGGGAAGAAAAGTATTAGTATAAGTAACCAAAGAAACGAGTATAAATTTATATTATATCGAAATATTACTATTCTTCGTGGAGATAGCGGCACCGGAAAAACCACATTATATGATATGATTAGAGATTACAATAATTTGGGAAAAGAAAGTGGGGTAAGGGTTAGTGGTTGTAAGGTCGTAACACTGGAAGGAAGAAATTGGGAAGACGAGCTTGATAAATTGAGTAAAGCTGTTGTAGTGATTGATGAAGGAAGCAAGTTTGTTTTTTCAAAGGAATTTGCAAGCAAGGTAAAGGGTTGCGATAATTATTTTCTAATAATAACAAGAAATTATCTTCCACAGTTGCCATATAGTGTTGATGAAATATATCGCATTAAGGGTAGAGGAAAGAAAAAAGAATTTGAGAGAGTGTATACCGATATTGATAAATTTTATGATAATCCGGACCCAAACAGATTTCCATTCAGGCCGGACATTATTATTACAGAAGACAGCAAGTCCGGATATGAGTTTTTCTTAGATACTGTAAAAAATACAAATATAAAATGTGAAGCAGCAGGGGGAAAGTCTAAAATTAAAGGACTTTTGAAGAAATATGAAAGTTTTAATGTCATTATTATTGCAGATGGTGCGGCTATTGGAAGTGAGGTTGATAGTCTTGTAAAAGAACAGGAACTTAGTTATGGTAAGTTGGCATTATTTTTACCGGAGTCTTTTGAATGGCTAATTTTAAAAACTGACGAATTTGAAAACTATGCCGGAATAACTGAAACTTATAATTATGCTGATAGTGTAGAATATGAGAGTTGGGAACAGTATTTTACAGATTTTTTGATTAAATTAACTAAGGGTAATAGATATAAGGAATATAGTAAAAGAAAATTATCTTCATTCTATATGCAGCCGTATATGAAGAAGAAAATAATGATGCAGATTCCGCATATGAAAGTGTAGGATTTATAATTATGAAGAGAAATAAATTTTATTTACTGCTTACTGTGATTATTTGTATATGCTGTGGTTGTAAGAGTAAAAATATGAATACCGTCACAAAAGAGGAAGCAGAAAGTACAATTGTTAAAAATAGTAATGATACAAAAACAAATGATAATGAGAGCATGGAAGAAAGCACTGAGGAAAGTGCTGTAAAACTTTCAGATTTTATAAATCCTGAGGGCAATACACTTTTTACCCGTTTTATTACTCCAAAGGGATATAAAAGGGTGGATGTGCCTGAGGGAAGTTTTGCTCATTTTATAGGCAATTATAATTTGGAACCTGACGGTACTCCGGTATATTATTTTGATAAAAGAGAAAAGGCAGGAAACGGTCACGTGGCGGTATTTTCCATGGAAGTGGCAGAGGAGGATTTGCAGCAATGTGCAGACAGTATTATGAGAATATATGCCGAATATTTGTATAAGACAGGAGAGCAGGATAAAATAAGCTTTACATTTGTAGACGGCTTTGTATGTGATTTTAAGCACTGGAGACAGGGGTATAGAGTAAAGTTTTCAAATGATAAGCCGTACTGGGAGCAAAGTGCAAACCCTGACAGCGGTGAGGAAACATTTAAAAAGTATCTTCGCATTGTATTTGCCTATTCATCCACATTGTCTATGGAAAAAGAGTCAAGAACTGTAGATATTTCTGAAATTCAGGTGGGGGATATTTTTATAAAGGGAGGAAGTCCCGGACATGTGGTAATGGTGGCTGATATCTGTGAAAATGAAGCCGGGGAAAAGGCATTTTTATTGGCACAGGGATTTATGCCGGCACAAAGTTTTCATATAATTAAAAATCCCGCCCACAGTGAGGATCCATGGTATTATGAAGGAGAGATAAAATATCCTTTAAGAACACAGAATTATACCTTTGATGAGGGGAGTTTAAAAAGGCTTGATTATTTGCAATAAATATAGGTGTCAGTTATTGACACCTAACTTAAAAGGGGATAAAATGATAACAAAGTTATCGGAAAGGTAAAAGTATGTCAAACGGAGCATATGATATCACACATAAAAAGATATTAGAAAGCGGAAAGGAACTTTTTTTAAAAAAAGGTTATGAAAGAACCAATCTCAGGGAACTTTGTAAGAAGGCAGGAGTTACTACAGGTGCCTTTTACAGGCATTTTGAAGACAAGTCTTCCATCTTTCGCGAACTTGTAGATGATGTGGCAACCGGTCTTTTATCCGGATTTGATAGAGCTGAAGATAAATGCTTTGATAATATAGATACGGGAAATACGGATGAAATCTGGAATATTTCTTCGGATGCTATCAGAGAATTTATACACTATATTTATATGCATTTCGATATATTTAAGCTTATAATTTGCTGCTCGGACGGAACGGAATATAATAACTATATTGACCGCATTGTTGAGCGTGAATTAAACAGTATGTATCGTATGTATGAAGCACTGGATGAAAAGGGGATTTCTTATAATCGTGTTGCAAAGAATGAGTTACATATGATTATACATGCATATTATGCCTGTATTTTTGAAACGGTTTTACATGATTTCAGTAAAGAAACAGCACTGGATTCTGTTCAAAGTCTGTCGAGTTTTTTTACAGCAGGATGGAGGAAACTGCTTCAAATCTAGGATTGTCACAGTATGTGGCATATTTTTAACTTAAAGATAACTAAGTGTGCAATCTAAGTTATCATAAATTAGATAAATAAATTCTAGGAGGAATTTGTATGAAAAGTGACAGTTTAAAGACAAAAGATTTGATTCATGTAGGTGTGTATACAGCAATTTATATTGTGGTATTTTTTACAGTGGGAATGATTAATGCAATCCCATTCCTTTATCCTTTGCTGTTTATTTTGGTTCCGCTTATTACAGGAATACCTTTTATGCTATTTTTGACTAAAGTGGAAAAGTTCGGAATGGTAAGTATTATGGCGGTTATTATCGGTATATTTTGGTATATTATGGGATATACATGGATTCCGACTGTAAGCTTTATTGTGTTGGGACTTATTTCCGACTTTGTTATGAAAGCGGGAAAATATAAAAAGTTCAGTATAAATATTCTTGGATTTGTAATTTTTTCTTGCAGTATGCTGGGACTTCCTGCACCTATGTGGCTGATGACAGAGACTTATATGGCAGGTGTTCGTGAAGCTATGGGTGAGAAATATGTAATGGAAGTAACAAAATTTATGCCGCCATGGATGGGATTTGTGGCATTGGTTTGTATTATTATTTCTTCAATTCTTGGGGCATTTATTGGCAGAAGGATGTTAAAAAAGCATTTTGAGAGAGCGGGAATTGCATAGTATGGAAGAAAATATAATTTACAGGTCACCAAAACATAGGGGATTATACCTTGATCCTCGTACTAAAGTACTTGTTATGCTTGTACTTGCAACTTTGATTTTTTTCGTTCATAAGAATCTTATATTGAATTCAATACTTGTATTTATTCCTATTTTTTTGTTGATTTCAGATAAGAGATATCGTCCGGCTTTTGTTTACGGAGGTTTATTTGTAATTGCAATCTTTGTAAAAATATATGGAGAAAAGTTTGAATTCCCATATCTGATTTCTATGATTTTGGGACTTATTGTAGAACTTATTTTTAGATTTTTTCCTGTATTTATGTTCGGTTATTACATTATAAAATCAACAAAGCCGAATGAGTTTATATCCGCAATGAATTTGTGGCATGTTCCGGAGGAATTTATTATTCCTGTTTCGGTTGTTTTTAGATTTGTTCCGACCTTGGCAGAGGAGAATAAGTCCATCAGTAATGCAATGAGGATGCGAGAGATAAGATTCGGAACTAAGAAATTTTGGAAAAATCCGTCAATGATTTTGGAATACAGATTGGTTCCACTTATGATGTCTGTTGCAAAGATAGGCGAGGAACTTTCAGCGGCGGCACTTTCAAGAGGACTTGGAGGTCTGAAAAAAAGGACTTGCATGGTTGAGCTGAGATTTGGAATATGGGATGTATGTATGGCTATTCTCATATTTGCTTTAGTTATATGGACAATAATAGGGAGAATATAAATAGTATGGTTGTACTTGAAAATGTATCTTTTTCTTATAATACTGTAGAGCATAGTGCCGGTGTTTATGATATCAATCTGGAGATTTTGCCAGGGCAGGTTGTTATTCTTTGCGGTGCTTCAGGCTGTGGTAAGACTACAATTACAAGATTGATTAACGGGCTTTCTCCCACATATTATACCGGAGAGTTGAAAGGAAAGATACTTATTGACGGCATAGATTCATCGGAATTGACATTATACGAATTGTCACAAAAAATAGGCTCAGTTTTTCAAAATCCTCGTTCTCAGTTTTTTAGTGTTGATTCCACAAGTGAGATTGCTTTCGGATGCGAGAATACAGGTGTAGCAAGAGAAGAAATATATAAAAGAATAGGTATTATAACCAAGGATTTAAATATGGAATATCTTCTTGACAGAGATATTTTTGCTTTGTCAGGAGGCGAAAAACAAAAGATTGCATGTGCATCTGTTGCAGCAATGTTACCGGAAATTTTTATCCTTGATGAACCATCTTCAAATTTGGATCTTCGTACTATTTCCGATTTAAAGGAGGTAATAAGAAATTGGAAAAAGCAAGGTAAGACTGTTATTATTGCTGAGCATAGGCTGTATTATCTGATGGAGCTTGCGGACAGAGTCATTTATATGAGGGATGGAAGGATTGTAAATGACTTATCTATTGGTGAATTTAAAAAAATTGAAGAAACACAATTGCATCAAATGGGGCTTCGTTCCGTTTGTCCGGTAAAATTTGATGCAAGGAATGATGAAAACAGTAATAAAAACAACTTCAGTTTTAATAATATTTCATTTTCTTATGGGAAAAGGAAATTTATCGATATTCCTGATATAACAGTTCCATATGGTGCAATTGTAGGGATTTTAGGGTATAATGGTGCAGGTAAGTCCACTCTTGCAAAGATGATATGCGGACTTGAAAAGAGGGTAAATGGAAGTTTAAACTATAAATCCGGTATTATTATGGCAAAGGATTGGAAAAATCTAAGTTATATGGTAATGCAGGATGTGAATCATCAATTGTTTACGGAAAGTGTTTTGGATGAAGTTATTTTAAGTATGGAAGAAGATGATGAAATCTCAAAAGAAAATGCTAAGAAAATACTTAAAGAGCTGAATCTGGAGATGTTTTGTGATGTGCATCCGCTCTCCCTTTCCGGAGGTCAAAAACAGAGAGTGGCAATTGGCAGTGCAATAGCAAGTGATAAGGAAATATTGATTTTTGATGAGCCGACAAGCGGACTTGACTATGAGCATATGTTGGAAGTTTCTGAAATCATAAAGCATTTAAAAGCTGAGGGAAGAACAAGCTTTATCATAACTCATGATCCGGAGTTTTTAAAGGAATGTTGTGATTATTTGATTTTTTTGGAGAATGGAAAGCTTTTATGGTCAGGAGCATGGACAAAAGAAAATGCGGAAAGAGTGAGTGAATTTTTTGCAATATAAGTCTTATAGCAAAAATCTTAGATATATGGGAGACCAAATGGTAAGAGAGATAAAAGAAAATGAATTAGTGGGAGAGATAGCTAAAAAAGAGAATTGTTATAAGATGATGCTTTTAACAGGCTCAAAGGATGAATCCACATTAAACTTTTATAAAAATGCGGGCTATAATTGTGCCGATAAGACAGCATTTATAAAGTGGATTAAATAATATTTATAAAAAAGTAAGGGGTATATCGGGGGGAAAAAGAAAACTTAACTCCGATATACCATAATAAAGTCAATGGAGTCTTCAGACTACACCGGCTTTTTCATTATTTACAATATATGCTATGTTAATAATTTGAAATATGCTAAAATATATAAGCCAATTGTTTGAAATTATAAGGGACCACTTAAAAAACTAATATACACATTTTATTTGGTGAGAATGAAAATGCAATGGTGTGGGTTAGTAAGGTTTTTAATACAGATTTGGACAATATTATAGAATTTATAGAGTATGGAGAATAAATAATGGCCGGAAAAAACAATGCAAATATAGGTTTTGAAAAACAAATTTGGGATGCAGCTTGTGTTCTTTGGGGGCATATTCCTGCCGCTGAATATAGAAAGGTAATAGTTGGACTTATTTTTCTTCGTTATATATCCAGTGCCTTTGAAAAACGTTACGAGGAACTTTTGGAAGAAGGCGATGATTTTGAGAACGATAGAGATGCATATGCAGAAGAAAATATTTTCTTTGTGCCGGAAGAAGCTCGTTGGAGTAAGATTGCATCTTCGGCACATACAGCTGAAATTGGTATAGTAATCGACAATGCTATGAGGGCAATTGAAAAAGAAAATGTGAGTTTGAAAAATGTTTTGCCTAAGAATTATGCCGGTCCTGATTTAGATAAAAGAGTATTGGGGGAAGTTGTAGACTTATTTACTAACGAAGTAAAAATGGATGGAACAGAGGCAAGTAAAGATTTATTGGGCAGGACATATGAATATTGTATTGCTCAGTTTGCTGCCTATGAAGGAACAAAGGGCGGAGAGTTTTACACACCTTCAAGTATTGTAAAAACGATTGTTGCCATACTGAAACCATTTAATAACTGCCGTGTATATGATCCTTGTTGCGGCAGTGGCGGTATGTTTGTACAAAGTGAAAAGTTTGTACAGGCTCATAGTGATAATCGAGGGAGTATTTCTGTTTATGGTCAAGAATCCAATGCAGATACATTTTTTAATGATATCCATAAAACATTAAAATCTGATTTCATTATGGCAAATCCACCGTTTAACCTTTCTAATTGGGGAGCGGACAAATTAAAAGATGATGTTAGGTGGAAATATGGAACACCGCCGTCAGGGAATGCAAACTATGCGTGGATACAACATATGATTCATCACTTAGCACCAAATGGAAAAATTGGATTGGTACTTGCTAATGGTGCATTATCATCTCAAACTTCCGGAGAAGGGGAAATAAGAAAAAAGATTATAGAAGATGATCTTGTTGAGGGAATTGTAGCTTTACCTACACAGCTATTTTATAGTGTAACTATTCCTGTGACACTATGGTTTATCACTAAGAATAAAAAGCAAAAAGGAAGGACTCTATTTATTGATGCCAGGAAAATGGGATATATGGTTGATAGGAAACATAGAGACTTTACGGAAGGGATACAAGAAGACGGAAGCCTTGGGGATATTGACTTATTGGCAAAGACTTTTGAAGATTTTCAAAATGGAGTATTGAAGGAGAGAAAAGGATTTTCTGCTATTGCTACGATAAAAGATATAGCAAAACATGACTATATCTTAACTCCCGGTCGATATGTGGGTATTGAGGAACAGGAAGGTGACGGAGAGCCTTTTGAAGAAAAGATGACAAGATTAACTTCAGAACTGTCAGATATGTTTAAAAAGTCTCATGAGTTGGAAGAGGAGATTAGAAAGAAACTGGGGGCGATTGGGTATGAAGTGTAAATGGCAAATAAAGAAATTGTCAGAGATTGTAGATTTTAATCCTCGTGAGTCATTGAAAAAAGGAAGAATTGCTAAAAAGATTGGAATGGATAAATTACAATCGTTTTGTAGAGATATTATTTCATATGAAAATGAACCGTTTACAAGTGGGGCTAAATTCCGTAATGGCGATACTATTATGGCAAGGATAACTCCGTGCTTAGAAAACGGGAAAATTGCCAAGGTTGATATTCTTGATGAAGATGAAATCGGATTTGGCTCTACTGAATATATCGTTTTCCGTGCAAAAGAAGGAATTGATGCAGATTACCTGTATTATTTAGTATGTAGCTCAATTGTAAGAGAGCCGGCAATTAAATCAATGGTTGGTTCATCGGGTAGGCAACGAGTGCAAACAGATGTACTACGGAATTTAGATATTAAGGTTCCTTCAGTTGAAGAGCAAAAAGTAATAAGCAGAATTTTACGAAATTTGGATGATAAAATAAAACTTAACAATACAATAAACAATAATTTACCGACTCATCCGTGCAACACACGGATAGCTGCGCAGCAGCGTAGGCAGACACCGAAGACGGACGAATGCTTGCATACGTACGACAAGGTGTCTGACAGAGGCGGTAACGAGGAAACTACGGAGCAGTTTTTTAGTCTATTAGCAGCTTAAAGGTCGATGTTGGAGACATCCAATTCCCTGGACATCAACCTAGGGAGCAATGTGTCGCGGAGGTTTGCTAAATGTGTTGATTCGTCAATATTATCAGCAATCTTACGATACATAGCCTCAACAGTATTAGCAAGTGGTGCAAGCTCCTCTAAATCTGGTGGAAGTAGCAACTCAAACTCTGGCAATGCTTTCTTGCTAAGATGAAGAACGGTAGTACCATTGATATAGCCCAAAGCGTGAGCTTTGAACCTGCCGTCCTGTAATAGTGCAGCAATAAGGAATCTTGAAACGCCTTCTTTTGGAAGAACTTTGACTACATCCATCGAAAAGACGATGTCATTGTATCCTGACATGCTCAGGATGGGCTCAGCATTTCCGATTACTTCAGCATTTTGAGTTAAGTCGGTATGAGCTACGAGTGTATCAAATAATTGTGCGTGTTGTTCTGGCTTTAATTTAGCCGATGGCTGAATCTCTTTATAACCGTCGATTTTAAAGCCACCTTTGCGGTCAAAGTTTTTAATTGTAGCCATTGCTATGTCAGAATCGGCAAGCTCTGCACCTTTATAAGAGTAACCACTAACAAAGTCAGCTATTAATGACAGAGGAACTACAGACCATGTTGCAGGTTGCTCGTATCCGAAAGGCGCATAATCAACTAACCATGAGCGACAAAGGAGCTGTATTTGCTGAAGTAAATTATTGTTTACCTGCTGTTCAGAGTCCAAGCTATCTTATTGCCATACGGTCAATAAGCATCGCAAGTCTGCGACTTGCTCAGTTATTGTTTTTTGTAATAGTATATTAAAGGAGGAATATTGTGGTAAGGTGGACTTTTAGTAATAAACTTAAATGGAGCAAGGAGTTAAATGAAATAGTAAATTTCTATTTGTTTAATACACCAGTAGATAATGTAAGTGTTCGAGGTAAAACATTTAAGCAATTAGGATGGAATAAAAGGAGATTGACACCTTTATTAAAAAAAGAAATATATTTTTTATCATCAAATTGGATTAATACTACGATTAAAGATATTGAAACACAAATAAAAAACAAAGGGCAATTTGAAAAAGTTGAATTTGAAGAAGTAGCAATTCACATCAATAATAAAAAGAGTAATATTGATTCATTTTTCTATGCTATTAGATGTGCAATAGCGCATGGTTCTTTTGCTATTAGAAAACACAATAATACAACTTATTATATACTAGAGAACAAAGATAAAGGTAAAATAAAAAGTAGAATGGTGATTAAAGAGGAGAACCTTTTAGATATTATAAATATAGTATCAAACTCAAAAAAGTTCAATAAATAATGGAGGAACTATGTTTAACGAATCCGACTATGAAAACTCAATAATTGAATTATTTCAAAACAACTTGGGATACGAATACGCATATGGTCCCGATATTGAAAGGGATTTTTATAATCCATTATATGAGGAAGTTCTGCTCGACTCTCTGTATCGTTTGAATAGAGGTTTGCCGGATGATGCTATTCAGGATGCCATATTCAAACTTAAAAACTTTGAAAACGGAGAGCTTGTGCAGAAGAACTCTGTTTTCATGGACTACTTGCAAAACGGTATTCCGGTAAGATATTTCCTTGGCGGTGAGGAACATTCCTCTATCGTTTATCTTGTTGACTATAAAAATCCCGATAATAACTCTTTTGTACTTGTTAATCAATGGACTTTTATTGAGAATAGTAAAAAACGTCCGGATGTAATTCTTTTTTTAAACGGCTTGCCGATCGTATTGGTTGAACTGAAATCTCCCTCCCGTGAAGAAACAGACGCATCCGAAGCGTATAGGCAACTGCGTAACTATATGCAGGAAATTCCTTCCATGTTTATTTATAATGCAATTTGTGTTATGAGCGATCAGTTGACATCAAAAGCCGGGACAATTACTTCCGGTGAAGACCGCTTCATGGAGTGGAAAACAAAAGAAGGTAATTATGAGAATACTCAGTATGCTCAGTTTGACACTTTCTTTGAGGGAATATTTCAAAAGACACAACTGCTTGATATTATCAAGAACTTTATTTGTTTTTCAAATGAGGGGATTAATACTTATAAAATTCTTGCCGGATACCATCAGTATTTTGCGGTAAGAAAAGCTGTTGAATCAACAAAACACGCTACTGTTACTGACGGTAAAGGTGGTGTGTTTTGGCATACACAAGGAAGCGGCAAATCACTTTCTATGGTTTTCTATGCTCATTTGTTACAGGAGGTATTAGATAGTCCGACTATTGTTGTACTCACCGATAGAAATGACCTTGACGACCAGCTTTATAGTCAGTTTGCAAAGTGTAAAGACTTTTTAAGGCAAGAACCGTCACAAGCAGAAAGTAGAGAGAATCTAAAAACTTTGCTTGCCGGCAGACAGGCAAACGGGATAATTTTTACTACTATGCAGAAATTTGAGGAGTCTAACGAACCTCTGTCTGAACGCCACAATATTATAGTTATGGCTGATGAAGCTCATAGGGGACAGTATGGACTTGCTGAAAAGATTAAAATTACAAAGAATGAAGATGGTGATGAAGTAGCAAAGCGGGTTATCGGCACAGCAAGAATTATTCGTAATACACTTCCAAACGCTACATATATCGGATTTACCGGGACACCTATTTCTTCAAAAGACAGAAGTACTCGTGAGGTATTTGGCGATTATATTGATATTTACGATATGACACAGGCTGTTGAAGATGGAGCAACACGCCCGGTTTATTATGAGAGTCGTGTAATTAAATTAAACCTTGATCAAGCAACATTGAAGATGATTGATGCAGAGTATGATTTAATGGCTCTTAATGCAGATGATGAGGTTATTGAAAAGAGCAAAAGAGAACTTGGTCAGATGGAAGCAGTGCTTGGGAATGATAATACCATAAATTCGCTTGTTTGTGATATTCTTGACCACTATGAAAATAATAGAGAGAATCTGCTTACCGGCAAGGCGATGATTGTTGCATATTCTCGCCCTATTGCCATGAAAATTTATAAGAAAATATTGGAACTGCGCCCAACTTGGACTGAAAAAGTGGAAGTTGTTATGACTTCGGGTAATAACGACCCGGAAGAATGGCGACAGATTATTGGTAATAAACATCATAAGAATGAGCTTGCAAAGAAGTTCAAAGATAACAACAGTGCTATGAAGATTGCCATTGTTGTTGATATGTGGTTGACGGGGTTTGATGTTCCTTCTCTTGCCACTATGTATGTTTATAAGCCTATGTCCGGACATAATCTTATGCAAGCAATTGCTCGTGTAAACCGTGTATTTCGTGATAAAGAAGGTGGGCTTGTTGTTGACTATGTTGGAATTGCTACTGCTCTGAAGCAGGCCATGAATGACTATACTTCTCGTGATAAAAAGAACTATGGCGATACAGATGTTGCAAAGGTTGCATATCCGAAGTTCTTGGAGAAATTATCAGTTTGCCGTGATAAGTTTCATGGATATGATTACACAAAGTTTATCAATGGTACAGACCTTGAAAGAGCAAAAACTATCAGCGGTGCTGTGAATTTTATTATGGGTAGAGAAAAGGTTGATGATAAAGATTCATTCGTAAAAGAAGCCCTTATGCTTCATCAAGCCCTTTCTCTTTGTTCATCGTTAGTTGATGAAGATAGTAGATTTGAAGCAGCGTTCTTTGAGACTGTTCGAGTTCTTGTTCTCAGGCTTACCAATACCGGCGTTGGTAAAAAGATTTCATTACCGGAAATGAATGCAAGAATAAATGAACTTTTGAAACAGAGTATTAAAAGTGATGGTGTAATAAATTTATTTTCCGATATCAAAGAGGAGTTTTCTTTGTTTGATCCTAAATTCCTTCAGGAAGTCGCAAATATGAAAGAGAAGAACCTTGCAGTCGAATTATTGAAAAAATTGATTGCAGAGCAAGTTTCGGTTTATCGTAGAACAAATATTGTAAAATCCGAAAAGTTCAGTGAGATTATGCAACGTGCTATCAATGCATATCTTAACGGGATGCTTACCAATGAAGAAGTTATAGAAGAAATGTTAAAGTTGGCAAAACAAATTGCGGCGGATCAAAAAGAAGGTGACAAACTTGGGCTTACTGCTGACGAGCTTGCCTTCTATGATGCATTAACAAAGCCGCAAGCAATCAAAGATTTTTATGAAAATGAAGAGTTGATTGCAATCACAAAAGAACTTGCTGATACTCTACGTAAGAATAAGACTATTGATTGGCAGAAACGTGAGTCGGCAAGAGCTAAAATGCGTATGCTCATAAAAAAGCTTTTGAAAAAACATAAATATCCGCCTGAAGGAATGGATGATGCCGTTCAGACTGTTATGACACAGTGCGAGCTTTGGACTGATAATAACAGCTTTGAAGAGAATCATAATATTTTTACGTATACTAATAATACAGAAAAAACTCTACCTTTAGTGGCAGAAGAAAGGGTGAGGTATAATTAAGCCTGAATTATTCATGGCATAGTTACTGCATTTACAAAACTTTCTTACTTTCATCTAAGCAGTAATGATGCTGACAAATTCATGATTCCACTGTTACAGGAATGCCGTGCAAAATATCTATCGCTCCCTCTTTATCTTCGTGGTGATAGCGGATTTGTTTCTCCTGATTTATACAAAGCTTGCGAAGATAATGACTGTAATTTTGTTGTCACTACAATGGAATCAGAACAACTAATTTTTTTATACGATATATACATATATATTTGTAAATATTTAATATTAAACATATTAGGAATACTATGTATAATTACTGTACATAGTTGGCAGATATGAATATTATAGATAGCTAAATTTTAGCTGTGTTTATGTTAAGTGTTAATACAAAGAGTTATAGGAACGTGGTAAGCAAATTGTAAAACATAGTAAAGTAAAAGATAAATGGAATAATGGACCTAAGACCACAGCGAAATATTCAGTTAGTTATGCTGTTGCAGACGGCAGTACAGTAAATTCTGTTGGGAATGAGGTAGATACTTTTATCAGTAGAAATATAGTTGTTGAGTAAGATTACCAAAGGTAGGGAGCAGTATGAAAAGCTTTGTAAAGAAAAATATAATATTTTATATTTTGATATTTGCAGTGAATTCTATCATATTAATTGCAGCTAATTATGTGGTTGGAAATACTATATCAATACCATATGAGTTATATGAAACCCGAAGGGTATTTGTCCCTACCGAAAAGGTTAAAAATTTTGATTGGGATTTTTTGCTTGAGCGAAATGTAGTATTGGTAGCTGAGACATCAGATAGTAAGGTTGTGGGACTTTATGACCCGGGTATGTACTATTTTGTAAATTCCACAAAAGCACTTGACCCAAGATATTTAAGATATTTTTCAAATGAGGACTATCTAAAAAAGACCGATACAGGAGTAGCCCTTATAAATATTGATATTATGTTTCGAAGCGGAAAGCTAAGTCCGTACATAATAAAAAAGGGAATGAAAAGAGCAGCTGATACATATAATATAGATATTATAGGGGCGCTTGATATTGCTTCAGTAGGATATGGTTCACTTGAGGAGTCATATCCTACTGATGAATTTGCAGTATTTAAAAATATCTTTAAATTAAATAGTAATCTTATAAAGAAGATATATGTAGATGTGCCGTATATAGATGTGTCTGAGACTGAAAAATTTAATGAAATGGAAAAGGTATATGAAGTACTAAAAGAGAACGGATTTACAGAGATATCTGAAAATAAAGCACAACCGGTGATAAAGGCATTTATTCATGCAGTATTAAATTACAGAAAATATGAGAGGTTTATATTATATTGTGCAATGGCATCATTATCAGTATTCATATACACCTCTGTGATATATTTGTGGAAATATAAAGAATATATTTATATCGGCAGAGTATGTGGTGCCGATTTTTTTAAAATGTATAAGCTTATTTTAAAATATAGTATCTTTCAGATTGTATTAATAAGCATGGTGTCATCTTTTGGGATTTGGATATATTTAGGGCAGATAAAAGAAGGAATAATGAGTTTCTTTGATTATATAGTTGTTGACTCTATATTTTTATTATTATTTTTATTATGTATAACAGGAGTATATATATTTGGATTTCTTAGATATTCAAGAGAGATGAGGTAATATATGCTGACTGATATGTTGCTTGGTATAAAAGATGCTTTGAAAAATAAAATGATTGCTTTAAGCTTCGTTATTATAACAATATCTGTATTTATTGTCTTAGTAGCTGCAACATTATCTTTTAAAGACGATCTGTCTATGACCGAGGGGATTGGATATATGAATCTTGTCCCTATAAAATTTGTAGATGAAAAAGGTGATGAAGGAAAGAGTATCCTTGAAAAGTTGGATAGAGTGTACAAGGATGGCGGTATAGCTATGTTTACTACAGTTTATGAATCAAGTAAAATTAAGACAGATATAAATGTTTTGGTATGTAATGGTGGAGAATATATCTGGATACTGCCTGAAAGAGAGTATAACAGTTATTTTAAAGGAGATGTCAAGGGCGATATTATCACATAGAAACAAGTTGTAGATGACTTAGTTTATCAAGGATATGACAGAGAGTGGCTTAATTATTTCTTTTATGAACAGGAAAGTATATGTATAAAGATTAAGGATGATAAATATAAAAGATTTGAAGACTACAATATTTCAATTCTGAATATTGCTTCAATAGTTGAGGAAACTTTTTTCAGTGAGGAAGATATAAAAAATGGTGTTGTAGATAATTTTGTACAAGTCTTTGAAAATTCATCATTTTATCTTAAGGTGAATAAGATAACCAAGGATTTTAAAGAGATGAATTTTATAATAAGGTATGTGCTTATCTATGTGATGTTTATTATACTTGAAATCATTTCAGTGCTTTTTATATTTTTAGAGCATATAAAGAATAAAATGCACAAAGTGTTTATGATACATATAACATATGGGGCAAGAAAAAGGGATATTATAATCAGAAATTTCGCTATGAGCTTTGTGGTGATATTGGCAGATATTTTGATACTGTTTTATTTAAACAGGTTCAGATGGGATTTTGCTGCTGCACTCACAGTAGTAATATCTTTGTTTTTTCTACTGATAATGCTCATAGTTAATGTGATTAGCACTTTAAATGATGATTTTTTGTCAGAAAGGAGTGACCGGCAATGATTGAAATGACTGATATAAAAAAACATTATAATAATTCGGATAAAAATATTATTGACGGTTGTACGGCTACATTTGATATCGGGAAAAGATATGCTTTATTTGGAGAAAACGGCAGTGGAAAGACTACATTTGTAAAAATTCTCGGACTCCTTGATAAAAACTTTTCAGGTACATACAGAATAACGGAAAAGAAGTCTTAAGTATGTCGGGAAGTGATATTGCAAGACTTAGGAATGAAGTCTTCGGATTCATGTTTCAAGATAATAAACTTCTTGAGAATGAAAGTGCATACAATAATATATTTATTCCGCTTATCTATTCAAAAAAATACAGATATTTTGAAAGAAAGAAAAGAGTTATTGAAATTGCCGAGATACTTGGAATTGAAAAGTTACTTAAAAAGAGAGTTTTTCAAATGTCAGGCGGAGAAAAGCACCTTGTTGCCTTGGCAAGAGTAATGGTAAATGGTCCGTCTGTCTTGATACTTGATGAACCTTTTTCATCACTGTCAATTGAAAACAGAAAACTGATAATGGAATATGTGGATAATATAATGGATGAGAATAAAATACTTGTAATGGTTACACATGACAGCAGTATATATAGTGATAAAAGATATATTACTTTAAATATGTCTGAGGGTAAGCTTAGTAATATAAAATAGGTATGCAGGGGCTGTCGCTTTAACGGTTCATCAATCGTTAGGTGGCGGCTCCTTTGTAGTTCTTTTT
>NZ_DBHIEQ010000009.1:0-48081 GCF_057250505.1 Lachnoanaerobaculum sp.
AAAGATTTATAGCACAGTACTTAATTTAAATATTGTATCGTGAATAATTCAGGATAAATTTATATATTTAACATATGTTACGGAAAAAGATATTTAAAAGGGTTATACTACAGTAGCAATAGAGATTTGGATTTAACCATAAAGGAGGACTATATGGATAAGTTTTTAAAGAATATAAATCATGAAGAAGTTTTAAAATTAGCTGATTTGGTTGAAGCAAGTGAAGGTCAGGTAGTTTCAAAGACATTGGCACAGAATAAATATGTAAGTATTACAGTTTTTGCATTTTCAAAGGGTGAGGAGATATCCACTCACGAATCTGACGGTGATGCTTTGGTGACAGTGCTTGAAGGTAGCGGAAAGTTTATAGTGGACGGTAAGGAATATATACTTAATACAGGTGAAAGCCTTGTGATGCCGGCAAGAAAACCGCATTCAGTTCATGCGGTAGAGAGTTTTAAGATGCAGCTTACAGTGGTTTTTCCGCTTGAGAGGTAAAAGGAGAGAAAGATGAGTGCAATTTTAGGACCAATACATCATTGGCTTTTTAGAAAGATTAAAATACAAAACGATTTGACAAATGCTATTATAGACGTAGCAAAGGATAAGGAGCTTAATGTGGCCCCTCTTGCAGATATAGATGAGAAATTTTCTTCACTTCCTGAGGGGGACCTTGGAAATATTATAGACCCGACCAATATCCACGGTTGGTTACAGGATAAGATAGCTATAGTTGAGAGAAGATTGGCATATGTTACAAAGACTCTTACAGACAACAATCCTGATGCGATAGGAATTATATGTGAGTGTGCAAGGATATTCGGTGTGGAAAATGCGGTAGAGCCTAATGCGACTCCGGCAGACGGATTTGAATACTATGAGAATACTTTTGTCAGCGGAATGCCTTGTGACGGTGTAAATATGGTTGTCAATGAAGACAGCGATGAGATTACATGGCAGGAGACTGTGGATATTCATAAGCAGTACTGGGATGAAGTAGGTGTGGATGTGGCATTGTTTTATGAGATAAGAAATGCCATGATTGAAGGAGTCTTTGCAGGCAGTGATTTGTCATACTATAACCTCGGCAACGGCTCATATAAGTTGGTTAAGGAGTGATATGTACGGAATAGATATTTTAGTTGAAGAACATAAGAATATAATAGAGTTTTGTAAAAGCATGAAGTCTATGTGCTGTTCTATAATAGAGGGAGAAGATGTAGATGTAAATCTTGTAAAGGCATGTGTAGCATTCGGTAAGAACTATGCAGACCACCTTCACCACGGCAAGGAGGAGAAGATTCTCTTTAAGGTAATGCTTGAAAAGCTCGGCCCTGTAGCGGATAAGCTTATAAGAAACGGTATGCTTGTAGAGCATGACCTTGGAAGACTTCATATGAATGAGCTTTTAGAGGCGATAGACAGATATGAGAAGGATCCTTCCACACTCAATAAGCTTGATATAATCACAAATGCCTCAGGATATGCCACACTTTTAAACAGGCATATCGGAAAAGAAGACGAGGTGGTTTATACATTTGCGCAGAGAGCTCTCTCGGATGAGGACAAGGAAAGAGTGAATGCAGAAACAAAGGAGTTTGACGAAGCTCCTGAGAATAAGGCCGACGTAGAAAAATACTTGGATTGGCTGAAAAACTTTAAGGAAAAGTATCCTGCAAGATAGACTCCTGTTTAAAAATACATAGAAAAACCGGCAATATTATGGTACACTCCGTGTGAAAGGATTTTCATACGGAGTGTTTTTTGGATACTTGTACAGTCCATTACAGCACAGTTTAGTATATGAGGTGAGCATATGCAGGATTTAAAAAATTGGAAGCCGCCGGTACTGCCTGAGGAAATTGAGCAAGCTGATGTGCCGGGAAGTAAGGTTGTAATAACCGAGTATCATATTGACAGAGCGGGAAGGATTTTTCCTTATTTACTTGAGGAGATTGAAAAAGTTAAGAGCAAAAATGACAACGGAAAGGTAGTTGTATCCGTGTCAGGATGTTCAGGTGTGGGAAAATCGGGAATATCGGCAGTTCTGTCCTATTATTTAAATGATATCGGGATAGGAAGCTATATATTGGGAGGAGATAATTATCCGCGAAGAATCCCTGAGTACAATGATGCGGAACGTTTACACCTGTTTAGAGAAGGCGGATTAAAAGGACTGGTAAAGGACGGTGAGTATACAAAAGAGCGTTTTGACATAGTTCATAAGCTGCAGGAAGACGGAAATGATGCAGACCCTGAAAATATAAAAAAATATCCATGGTATGAATCATATATAAACGGCGGACGTAATGCGCTGAAGGAGTACCTCGGTACAGCAAATGAGCTTGCATTTAATGAAGTTGAAGATGTTGTCAAGCAATTTAAATCAGGTGCCGACAAAATCTGGTTAAAGAGAATGGGAAGAAGCGACACACAGATATGGTATGATGATGTGAATTTCAAGGACATCGGAGTTCTTTTGATTGAATGGACACATGGAAACAGTGATTACTTTGAAGGTGTAGATATACCGATACTTTTACACAGTACCCCACAGGAAACTTTGAAATACAGACTTTTAAGGAATCGAGACTGCGGAATAGACAGCCCGTTTACGGCAATGGTACTTAATATAGAACAGGGAACACTAATAGAACAGGCACATAAGGCAAAGATAATTATTCTTCCGAACGGCGACAGACTAAGCTACGAAGAATATTGTAAATATATAGGAATGTAGGTGAAGAGCATGAAAAGAAATGATAACGGCCCTATGCTTAATGCATACCCTGACAGCCTTGGCGGAAGCTTAAGTGATATTGTAAATTTCCTCGGTAAAAAAGAATTAAAGGATGTTTTCTCTTCATTTTACATTCTTCCGAGTCTGTTTAATACAGATTTAGACAGAGGATTTTCGGTTATTGACTACTCTTTGAATGAACTTTATGCAAAAAGAGAGGATTTGGAAAAACTTGAAGAACTTGGAATAGATTTAAAACTTGATTTTATTTTAAATCATGCTTCGGTACTTTCCGAGCAGTTTCAAGATATAATAAAAAACGGCGAAAAGTCAAAGTATAGAGATTTCTTTATAGACTGGAACAAGTTTTGGGAAGGCTGCGGTGAAATGACTGAGGAAGGCTATATACAGCCAAGGGCCGATCTTATAAAGGATATGTTCTTTAGAAAACCGGGACTTCCGATACTTATGGTTCGCTTCCCTGACGGAAAGGAAGTTCCTTATTGGAATACTTTTTATCAGGAAGTAAGGTATCCGACTTTGGATGCTGTAGATATCAGAAATATTACAGGTGTACAGTATAGCATAGCAGACGGATTGGTAAATTTATTAAATAAAGGTCTTTGTGAGGGCAAATCTCCTGCAAATATTTTAAACGAGTCAAATATCTACGCAGATAAGCTAAGCGATGATAAAAAGAAAGAGCTTTGTGAAAGATTGGAGTCTGAGAGAAAGTATCTCGGACAGATGGATCTTAATATCAAGTCGCCTCTTGTTTGGGAGTTTTATGACAATACTTTAAAGACTTTGGCAAATTACGGGGCCAAGATTGTAAGGCTTGACGCATTTGCCTATGCTCCAAAGGGAGTCGGCGAGAAAAACTTTTTAAATGAGCCTGCCACCTGGGATGTGCTTACAAAGGTGAGAGAGTTGGCTGATAAGTACAATGTGAGATTACTGCCTGAGATCCATGCAAGCTATGAAGAAAAAATCTATGAGAAGATAGCAAATAAAGGCTATATGACTTATGATTTCTTCCTTCCGGGACTTATAATAGATGCATTTGAACAGCAATCAGGCGAAGTCTTAAAAAAATGGGCCGATGAACTTGTGGAAAAGAAAATACAGGTAGTAAATATGCTGGGTTGCCACGACGGAATACCTTTGCTTGATCTTAAGGGACTTATAAGTGAAGAAAGGATTCAATCTGTTATAGATACTGTAGTAAAGCGAGGCGGATATGTAAAGGATTTACACGGTCAAAAGAATGTATACTATCAGGTGAATGCAACTTATTACAGTGCACTTGGAGATGATGATAAGAGAATGCTCCTTGCCAGAGCTATCCAAATCTTTATGCCGGGCAAGCCTCAGGTTTGGTATCTGGATTTATTTGCAGGAAAGAACGACCATGAAGCGGTAAAGAGGGCAGGAGCCGGAGGCCATAAGGAAATCAACCGTACAAATCTGACTGCTAAAGAGATGGAAGACGGTCTACAAAGAGAAATAGTAAAAAAGCAGCTTGAGTTATTAAGACTTCGTTCCACATTTGCGGTATTTTCAAATGAAAGTGAGTTTACTATGAAATGTGATGAAAGTAAAATATTTATGGAGTGGAAGAATAATGAGGAAAGAGCGGTACTAAAAGCCGACCTTGCCGACTGTGCTTTTGAGATATTTGTCGAAAAGAACGGTGAGAAAGTTTATCAATATAAATAAGATTTAGTAAAAAAGAGTAAAACCGACGGTGAAGGTTTTACTCTTTTTATAATTATATGTTATTGTTCTTTCACCAATGTAGCCATCTTTTTTACAAGTAATAAAAATTCCAACTTACTTGTATCATTTTTGATATCGGGAATTGAATCAAGTAATGACACAACGCTGTCATAACTTGAGCTACCCTTAAACTCCGAATCACGAAGCAACATGCCGGTCTCTGCTACTGCAGCGGCGAACTTCATATTATCTGACATCTCGGTTTTGATGGATTCAGTTGTAACAGGGTAGTTCAGCTCCTTACTTGTTTCGGAATCAGGCTCCTTATATCTTACTGCAATATTTAAAAGATCATTTGAATCATTGGCGACACCGGTTTGATATTTAAGGTCTGAACCTATTTCCATAGGTGAATCATTGTCAACTATTTCATATAATACGGTTACTCTATGTCCTGAGCCTATTTCACCGCCATCTTTGGTATCATCCTTAAAGTCCTCATCATCCATGATACGATTTTCGTAGCCTATCAGTCTGTATCCCTTTATAAATTTAGGGTTGAATTCCAACTGGAACTTTACATCCTTTGCTACAGTAAAGAAGTTTGCACCAAGCTCTTCTGAAAGTACTTTCTTTGCTTCAAATCTTGAATCGATATATGAATAATTTCCGTTTCCGTTGTCAGCAAGTGCTTCCATCTTGTTGTCCTTTATATTCTCAGTACCGAATCCCAGAACGGAAAGAAAGACACCGCTTTCTTTTTCTTTCTTTATAAGCCTTGTAAGTTCGCCTTCACTTGTGATTCCGACATTTAAATCACCGTCGGTAGCAAGTATAACTCTGTTATTTCCGTCTGCTTTAAAGTATTTTCCGGCAATTTCATAAGCTGTCTTTATACCTTCAGATCCTGCAGTACTTCCGCCTGCTTCCAAATCCTCTATAGCAGCCATTATTTCTTTTGAGTCGGAACCCTTTGCACCTTCAAGCACAACCTGATCGCTTCCTGCATATGTAACTATGGAAACTGTATCATTTTCTTTTAACTGCTCACAAAGAAGTAAGAATGCATTTTTAACAAGAGGTAATTTGTCGGGTTCTTCCATAGATCCTGATACATCTATAAGGAATACAAGGTTTGAAGGTTTCTTTTCAAGTTCATCCATGCTTTTAGCCTGCATTCCGACCATCATCAGCTTGGTGTCGGGATTCCATGGACATGCGGAAATCTCAGTAGTTACAGAGAAAGGCTCACCATCATTTGGCTGCGGATAGTCATAGTGGAAATAATTGAGCATTTCCTCAATTCTTACCGCATCAGCCGGCGGTAATTCTCCGGAATTTATGAAACGCCTGATATTTGCATAAGACGCCGTATCCACATCAGCTGCAAATGTGGAAAGTGGTGAAGTATCTACAGCTTTGAAGTTACTTTCATCAACAGCATTGTATTCCTCTGTATTATAATTTGCATCATAACTTACATAAGGAGTGGCATATTCAGCCACCTTTCCGGTATCATAAATTGCACCTTCGGTTTTAGGTTGTGGGCCTGAACATCCTACAAGTAAGGCAGGGGTGCTGAGGGCAAATATCAACATACCTGTACTTACCTTACAAAAACTTGATCTATTTTTCATATACTCATCCTCCTAATAAAATAATCAAGTGTAAAGCTTATAATAATAGTAACATTAAATACAATATAATAAATGTAGAAGAGCGTAAGTATTTATTAAAAATTTGGACATAATTTATTCATTAATCTGTGCTTCGCTTGATTTTCTGTAATGTCTTGGAGAAAGACCGTAGGTTTTTTTAAAGGCGTCCTTAAAGTAGTTGCTGTCATTGAATCCGCAGCTGATTGCTATATCTGTTACAGTAAGTTTTGTGGTGGCAAGCTTGGTGGCGGCCTGTTTTAATCGTATATAGTTTAGATATTCTTTAAATCTCATTCCTGTGGTATTTTTAAATTTTTTACTGAAGTAGGTATAACTTAGACCTGCCATATCTGCAATATCATTCAGAGTTAAAGGTTTATCATAATTGTCCGTGATATACTTTGCCAAGGTCAGCATATGCTCGTCAGTGGTATTTATAATAGCCGGTGTAGAGCGATTAAAAGAGCAGAGTCTGATACAGTAAAGAAATAATTCTTTTAATAAAAGTCTGAGAGTTTTTGAGCTGTGTTCATCATCAAGTTTATCCTCAGAGAGCATACTTTGAAGATGTTCATTTATTTTAGCTTGATAGGCTGTAGGAACATGGAATACCTCTTTACTTGAAAAATAGTTTTTAAAAGTGTCATTGTTCATATAAATATTGTCGACAAGGTCGCTGTATTTAAAGTAAATATTTATCCTCACACATGGTGTATCTGAAGTATACTTGGTATAATGCATTTCTCTTGGTGGAACAAGCAAAAAATCTCCGGCATTCATCTCAAGCATTTGATTTTCTATAAAGAATGTGCATTGTGAAGTTTTGCAATAATACAGTTCATAATACATATGAAAGTGATTGTCAGGCATATTAAATTTATAGCTGTTATTTCTGGTAGCGATGTTCACATAAATTCTGTCAATATCGGAATTAGATACTCTCATATAGCCTCCTCAAATTAGTATTCAAAAACATTATAACACAGTACTTAAACTTAAAATAACAAAAAAACAGTACTTTGCTTTGTTTTGCACTATTTTTAGTTGGTTTTTAAGCTTAAATTATTGTATAAATTAGTTAAATGAAAGGCAAAAGTATGAGTGAAAGTATCAAATGTAGCAGGGATGAAGCATTTAGAGAGAGAAGTTTAAATGGTGATATGCTTGCATTGGTTATTTATACAGGTATGCCACCGGCGATATATCAGGGACTTAGTCAGTTGTTCAAAATATTTGACACAATAATGGCGGCGCATATAAATGCCGAATCGGTGTCTGCGGTTGCATATTTGTCACAGCTTATAGCTTTATTGTCTGCCATATCCGGAGGTCTTTCAGTAAGTGCAGGAATAAAAATTTCAAGCGCGTTTGGAGAGGGCGACTATGATATGGTCAAAAAAAGAGTAAGTACTGTTTATATGACAGCTGCAGTATTTGCGGTTTTGATGTTGGCTGTATTCATTCCGCTGACAAAACCGTTTTTAAAACTGGCGGCAACACCTGATATACTTATAAAAGCAGGTGTATCATATTTCAGTATTGAAATTTTTACCATGGCTGTCAGTTTTATAAATAATATTTATATTGCAGTGGAGAGGTCAAGGGGGAATACATCAAGAATACTGTGGATGAATATGCTTGTACTGGTGTCAAAGCTTATACTTACAGCAATATTTGTATACATATTCAACGGCGGATTGCATATGATTGCAATTGCCACCTTATTGTCTCAGAGTATATTGCTTATATTTGCAATATACAACAGTCTTGGAAAAGAAAGTATTTTCTCATTTGATTTAAAGTTTGTAAGCTTTAGAAAAAATGTGGTAAATGATATGTATCTACTTTCAATTCCTGTTGTGGCGGAAAAGATATTCTTTTCTTTGGGAAAGACCCTTATAAACAGCATGAGTACCGTATACGGAGCTTTGATGGTTGGAGCATTGGGAGTATCAAATACTCTTGGAGGAATTACAACATCACCGCAAAACGGATTTCAAGACGGCAGCAGTGCAATAATAAGCCAGAACTTCGGTGCAGGCAAATATAGGAGAGTGTTAAGCGCATTTTATAATACTGCAATTGTAAATACCGTAATGGGATTTATAATATGCACGGCAACTTTACTGGGACTGGATTTCTTGAGTAATATTTTTGCAGGAGGAGATATTCATTTTGCAAAAATGATCAAAGAAGTTTACAGATACGAAGCCGTAGGCTCGTTATTCATGGGAGTCAATGCGGCAGTGATGTCATTACTTTACGGTTTGGGAAAGACAAGGATAACAATGATTCTTAATATATCAAGAGTCTTCGTATTCAGAATACCGGTACTTTACTTTCTTCAAAATTTTACAAATTTAAAAGATGCAAGTATAGGTATAGTAATGATGGTAAGCAATGTTTCTATAACAGTGATGTCTGTGACAGTGATTTGCTTTGTTATAAGAAATTATAAAAATAAATATTTATAATAAAAAAAGAGGAGAATTATGATGAAAAAGTTAAGTTTGGCAATGGCTGTTTTATTGGCAGGTTCATTAACAGCATGTACCGGAAATGCAGGTAAGGATGTTTCAAAGGAAGCACAAACCGGAGAAACTACAACAGCAAAGAGTGAAGACGGATCTTCAGGTCCTGTTACAATCACATTTAACTGGTGGGGTGGAGATTCCAGACATGAGGCAACAAAAAAGGCTGTAGATGCTTTCATGGCAAAGAATCCGGATATCAAGGTTGAAGTAAACTTCGGTGCATGGACAGATTGGGAGACAGCAAGAGCCTTGGAGTTCCAGTCAGGTACTGCAGCGGATCTTTCACAGATAAATATGGACTGGATCAGCAACTATGATGCAAACGGTGATACATTCCTTGATTTAAATACTGTATCCGATATTATCGACCTTACCCAGTATGACAGCGCACTTCTTGACAGATCAAAAGACTCAAAGGGTGGTCTTGCAGGTATACCTATAGCCGAGACAGGAAGAATCTTCTATTGGGATAAGACAACCTTTGACGAGGCGGGAATTGATACACCGAAGTCACTTGCAGATCTTAGAGCGGCAGGTGCCACATTTAAAGAGAAACTTGGAGATGACTATTATCCTTTAGCAATGGATTATTATGACAGAGCAATTTTTATGACATACTATCTTCAGGCTAAATATAAGGAAGCAATCTTCAGTGATGAAGGAAAGTTCAACTTCACACAAGATCAGATAAAGGACGGTATAGAGTTTATACAGTCACTTGAGGCGGATCATGTTATTCCTTCAATAAAGACTGTAGACGGTGACGGTGCCGCAAGCTTTGATGTAAACGAGAAGTTTATCAGCGGAAAATATGCAGGTATTTTAGAGTGGGACAGCTCGGCAAGCAAGTTTAAAAAGGCATTGGGAGATGCGAGAGAACTTGTTGTAGGTGAAGAGTTTAAGGATCTTGCAGACGGAAGCAATACAGGTGTATTCACAAAGATATCAATGCTTTATGCAATATCTGCAAAATCACAGCATCCGAAGGAAGCTGCAAAGTTGCTTAACTTCCTTGTAAACGATCCTGAAGGTGTAGAGATAATCGGTACAGAAAGAGGAATACCGGCTTCAAAGGCGGCTCTTGAGCAGCTTACAAAGGCAGATAAAATAAATCCTATGACAGGCGAAGCACATAAGAAGGTGCTTGAAGCGACAGAGTTCAGTATGAGTCCTAAGTTTGACGATTCATTCCTTAAGGGTTCAAGCGGACTTTATAAAGAAGTATTCGGCGGCGTAAGCTATGGAGATTACAGTGCCGAGGACGGAGCAAAGACGCTCTTTGACGGATTTATCAAAGTAAGCAACTAAGTTTACAAAATAAATATTTTAATCTGACAAAGGGGGCCGTAGTTTTACAGCTCCCTTTTATAAGGAGAATAGTTTTGAAAAATAAGACATTTAAAAAAGTTTTGAAAAATAATATAGGTTTTCTTTTTATATTACCGTGGCTTATAGGATTCTGCGTTTTTAAGCTCTATCCTTTCGCATCATCACTTTATTTCAGCTTTACGGATTTTCACCTGTTTAAGGGAATATCAAAGTATACTGTAGAAAATTATGTAGATGTATTTGCAAATAAAAACGAGCTTAAGGCTTTGATTGTGACTTTTAAATATGCATTTATAACGGTACCGCTAAAGCTTGTGGCTGCATTGTTTATCGCATATATATTAAACTTTAAGATAATTTAAGATAAAGGGTGTAAACATTTTCAGAACCGCATACTATATCCCTTCAATTCTTGGAGGTTCTGTAGCTATTTCAGTACTTTGGAAAGCACTTTTTAAAGATGAAGGACTTATTCAGACAGCATTTGCAATGGTTGGACTTCATGCACCAAGCTTTTTCTCTGATCCGAACTGGGCATTGTTTTCAATCTCACTGCTTAGAATGTGGCAGTTCGGTTCGGCAATGGTAATATTCCTGGCAGCTTTAAAGGGAGTTCCGGCAGAGCTTTATGAGGCGGCATCAATTGACGGTGCAGGAAAGTGGAAACAGTTTTTCTCCGTTACGGTACCGCTTATCACACCTGTAATATTTTATAATCTGATAACTCAGCTTGTACAGGCATTTCAGGAGTTTAACGGACCTTATATCATTACACAGGGTGGTCCCAGAGGTTCAACTACTTTAATGTCACTTTTGATATACAACAATGCATTTAAAAACTATCAGATGGGTAAGGCAAGTGCACAGGCCTGGGTGTTATTTGTTATTTTACTTGTTTTGACAGCGATAGCATTTTATTCACAAAAACGTTGGGTTTACTATGCGGATGAGGAGAGATAAAAATGAGCCTGAATACAAAAAGAACTATACAAATTGTGATAAGGTATACTGTTTTGATAGCGGTAGGATTATTTATGATATATCCGCTTTTATGGATGGTCGGAGCTACATTTAAGCCGAATAATGAGATATTTTCAGGGCTGAATATTTTTCCTAAGAAAGCTACATTTGAGGGATATATAAATGCAATGAAGAACTATGGCGGTGATATAAATATATGGAAGGCAATGTTAAATACCTATTCATATGTTATACCTGCTGTAATATTTACAATAGTTTCATCCACTTTGACAGCATATGGCTTCGGAAGGTTTAAATTCTTCGGAAGAAGTGTATTATTTGCAATACTGATGTCTACACTCTTTTTGCCACAGGTGGTTTTGAATGTACCCCAGTATATTATGTACAATATTTTCGGCTGGGTAGGCTCAAAGCTTTATCTGCCTCTTATTGTTCCTTCAATGTTTGCTACCGAGACGTATTTTGTATTCATGCTTATTCAGTTTTTAAGAAATATACCCAAGGAACTTGAAGAAGCGGCAAAGATTGACGGATGTAATGAAATACAGACTTTGATAAAGGTAATAGTGCCTATGTTAAAGCCGGCACTGGTTTCATGTGCACTTTTTAAATTTATGTGGGCAAGTAATGATTTCCTTGGACCGCTTTTGTATGTAAACAATCCTGCAAAATATCCGGCAACAATATTTGTAAAACTTGCTATGGACTCGGATGCGGGATTTGCATGGAACAGAATTCTTTCAACATCACTTATTTCCATTTTGCCTTCAATAATCATATTCTTTATAGCACAGAATCAGTTTGTAGAGGGTATATCGGCAGGTGGAGTAAAGGGCTGATATGGTAAAAAAAGAAAAATATATATTACTTGATAAATATATTGATTTTTTATTGAAAAACTCGGATGCCTCTTCACCAATGTGGAATATAGAACAGATTAGAAGCGGGCGTAAAAACAAATGGAATTATATTGACGCCTGTATGATAAGCGCATATCTTGAACTTTACGAAATAAAGAAAGATAAAAAGTATCTGAACTTTTGCGATGATTTTGTATCTGCATTTGTAAATGAGGATGGAAGTATAAATACCTATGATATAGAGGAGTATAATATCGACAATATAAGACCGGGCAAGAATCTTTTTAAGCTTTTTGAACTTACATGTAAAAAAAAGTATAGAAAAGCTTTGGATACGGTGTACTCTCAGCTAAAGTCAATGCCAAGGACATTGGAAGGAAATTTCTGGCATAAGAAAATTTATCCCTATCAGGTATGGCTTGACGGACTTTATATGGCACAGCCCTTTTATATGGAGTATGAGACCAAATATAACAGGATGAGATTTTGTATTGACAGCTTTTCACAGTTTGAAAATGTGGAAAGAATAATGAAAGATACAAAAACCAGACTGTATTATCATGGCTATGACGAGTCAAGGCAGTCGCTTTGGTGTGATAAGAAAACGGGATTAAGCAAAAATTTTTGGTTGAGGTCAATAGGATGGTTTATCTTAAGCCTTGTGGATACGGCACTTGCCATTGATGAGTCATTATATTATGAATTCAGAAGATTAAAGGAGATGCTTTATAATCTTGCAAACGATTTGCTTAAGTTTCAGGATGATAGCGGTATGTTCTATCAGCTGGTAGACAGGAAAGGTGATAAAGACAATTATCTTGAGACATCAGGGAGTGCGCTTATTTCATATGCTTTTTTGAAGGCCGTTAGAAATAAACTTTTACCGAAAAGATTTGAAGATATCGGAAAGAAGATATTTGACGGTATTTTGGACAGGTATCTATGTGTTGAGGGAGAAGAGCTCTCACTTGGAGGAATTTGCCTTGTAGCCGGACTTGGAGGCAAGGAAAACAGGGACGGAAGTGCAGAGTATTATTACTCGGAACCGGTTGTAAAAAATGAAGCCAAAGGTGTGGCACCGCTTCTTATGGCATATACGGAAATAATAAGGTTGGGTATGGCATATGATTGACTTTGAAATTGTAAAGGTGTTTAAAAGGAGTATAACAATTGAAGTAAATTGTGATACTCCTTATGAAAATAAAAAAATATATGATGTTTTTATAAACGGTGAAAAGAAAATCTCAACAAATAAAAATGTTATATCAATTTTTAATCTTCTTCCCGACAGCGATTATAATATATATCACTTGTGAGAATAAGAATTCTGATACAAAGAGTTTTCATACCGGATATGAATTTGTACTTCTTAATGTAAAAGATTTCGGTGCAGAAGGTGACGGAGTAAAGACTGATTCGGTATATATACAGGCTGCAATAAATGCCTGTCCTAAGAACGGTACCGTTTTTATTCCTAAGGGAAAATATTTATGTACTCCGGTATTTTTAAAGAGTAATATAGATCTGTGGATAGATAAGGATGCCATACTTATCGGTGAAAAGGACAGAAAAAGGTATCCGATTCTGCCGGGTATGACACAGTCAAGTGATGAGAATGACGAGTACAATATAGGATCATGGGAAGGTAATCCGCTGGACTGCTTTGCCGCACTAATTACAGGAATAAGTGTGGAGAATGTACTTATATTCGGTGAGGGTATACTGGACGGTAATGCAAGTATGATTGACTGGTGGAAGGATGCAAAGAAGAAAAATATAGCATGGCGACCTAATACGGTATTTTTACATAATTGTAAGAACATAGCAATGCAAGGGCTTTGTATAATGAATTCACCTGCATGGACATTGCATCCGTATTACAGTGAAAATCTTTTGTTTTTAAACAATACAATTATGAACCCTGACAATTCACCAAATACTGACGGACTTGATCCTGAAAGTTGCGAGAATGTCCTTATACTTGGTGCGGATATTTCTGTGGGAGACGATTGTGTTGCAATAAAGAGCGGAAAATACTATATGGCACTGAAGCATTATAAGCCTGCAAAGAATATAGTTATCAGAAACTCAATATTCAGAAAAGGTCACGGAAGTGTGACTATCGGTTCCGAGGTTGCGGCAGGAGTATATGATGTAAGCGTGGAAAAATGTATATTTGAAGGTACGGACAGAGGACTTAGAATAAAGACCAGAAGAGGCAGAGGAGAGAAGTCCGTACTTGATAATATTTGTTTTGAGAATATTCTTATGAAAGATGTATGCATGCCTTTTACCGCAAATATGTTCTATTTCTGTGATCCTGACGGACATTCCGATTATGTACAAAATCAGGATAAGATGGAAGTCAATGAAAAGACTCCGAAAATCGGGAAAATAGCGGCAAGAGATATCAGATGTGAGAATGTAAAAAATATATTTGCATGTTTATATGGACTACCTGAGATGCCTATTGAGGAAATTGCACTTGAAAATATTACCTTAAACTTTGATAGGGATGAGAATATAAAGCCGGTTGTTCCGATAATGATGGACAATTTCCCTACAATGTGTAAAAGAGGAATATTTGCAAAAAACATTAAGAAACTTATATTAAAGAATATAGAAATTACAGGCAGTAAAGATGACAATCCTTTTATGGAAAATATTGAGGATTGTGAATGTATAGGGGTGAGTTTTAATTGATAATAGAAGACAATAAAATAATAATCAAAGTCGGAAAAAGAGACGGTGATTACAGCAGTTTAAGAGAGTGTATGCACTCTCTTAATTTGATAGATACAGTTAACAAGAAGATAGAGATAATACTTACAGATGAAAAATACTTTGAGCAGGTGATTATTACAAAACCTGATATCTTATTGAGAGCAAAAGAGGGGATAAGTCCTACAATAAGCTTTTACTATGGAATAGGCTATAAATATAAAAGCATAGGAGAGTCGGGCTATTTTGAGGAAAATAAAGGAGAAGAAAAGCATTTTACAAAAAGATGGGGAGCAACTGTTATAGTTGAAAAATCTGCATATAATTTCAGAGCCGAGAATATAAACTTTGAAAACTCTTTTAATCTGTATATGACGGAGAGTGAAATAAAAGACGGCATTGAGAAAATCAGCAGTGAAGAATACGGACAGAGCAAATGTGAAACAAATGAAGAGAGATTATCCCTTGAAATTAAAGTTGGAGAGTATCATAATAAAGAGAGAGCGGCGGCTTTGGTCTGTGAAGCTGATAATTCCGTATTTGTAAACTGTAATTTCAAATCAAGTCAGGACACATTATATGCAGGACACGGCAGGCAAAGATTTGTCGGTTGTAATATTTTCGGGAATGTGGACTATATTTTCGGTGAAGAAGATGCGAGAGCCGATTTTATAAAATGTAATCTTATATGGCTCGGATATACTGGAAAAGAGGCATCTCCCGGAATAATATGTGCTCCGAAGGGAGTATTTTTGTTTTATAAATGTAGGATTGAGAAGAATAAGGATGAAAAATTTAAAAGTCTTCCGGGATATCTGGCAAGACCTTGGAGAGCAAGCGGTGCCGTATTGTTTTATAAATGTGATATAGAAAAAGATTCGGTATGTAAAGATGGATTTACAGAAATGAATAAAGTTACCCCTGAGGAAGTGGCTTTTTTTGAGCATGAAAATATTTGCGAAGGGCATACTTTTGTTACAGAAAGAGGAAAGTCTTTATTTTAGTGAGTTTATGGAGGTGAAAATTTGAAATTCGGAGTAAGAGTACATGACTTTGGAAGAGACGATGCGAAAATCCTTGCAAAAAAGGTAAGAGAGTTAGGATTTGAATCAATACATTTGGCTGTAAAAAAGGCCTTGCCGGGTATAAGCGGAAATATTGATATAAAGGAAAAAGATATTGAATATATAAAAGATGCATTTAAGGGAATTGAACTGAGTGTACTTGGAAGCTATATTGATTTTACAACAGATGATGATGAAATATGGCAAAATCATAAAACTGAGTTCATTGCCGCGATGAAAATAAGCAAGCCGCTGTCTGCGCTGTATGTAGGAAGTGAAAGTTCATATGGAAACATAAGTATGGAAGATAAGATAAGACTTTTTCCAAAACTTATAAAAAGACTTGATGATATACTTAATGAAGCACAAAAGTATGATGCAACTGTGGCTATGGAACCTGTAGCGGCACATACACTCTATTGCAGTGAGTGGACAGGGAAAATGATTGATAAGCTTGGAAGTGAGAGGCTGAAAATTATATTTGATCCTTTAAATGTTCTTACAAGAGAGCGTGTAGACTCACAGGAATCATTGTGGAGAGAATGTATAGATGCCTTCGGTAAGGAGACTGAGATTATTCATCTGAAGGATGGAGTTTTTCCGGATAAAGGCAGGCATATACCATGTAAACTTGGAGACGGAGTAATGAGATATGAGATTATTGCAAAATGGCTTAAGAAAGAAAAGCCTGATATATCTATAATAAGAGAAGAAGCAAGATATGAATATGCTAAAGAAGATTTGGTGTTTATGAAAAGATTATTTATATAAAAAGCCAATAATGCTGCCACTGATATGTTGAATTTCACAAAACTGTACGATTTCCTAAGTTTCTGAAATATCTGTCAAGGTTATAATATTTCGGGCAACTACGACTTTAGTATTTGAATTATATGAAACAGAATCTTTTTATGAATTCAAAGAAAAAATAACAATAATATCGGATTTATAGATAAGATACTAAAGTTTATGTATGAATATTTTTAAAGAGGTGTTAATATGAGACATAAAGATATAAGAAGAGAATGTGAAGAATTATGGGCAAAAAATAAATATTATGTACTAAGCAAATCTCATAAAGCATATCTGGAGATAAGGGCGTATTTGAGAGAAAAAGAACCGGATGTTTTATGGGTAAATAAAAAAATACAGGAAGCAAGAGATATGAAGGAGAGTAAAAAAGATTTTAGTAATGCCGTTCTTCATATATGGGGATATTTCAAAAAAGAAACAAGCATAATGGAAAAGCAGACATTATTTGATATATTAAATGAATATATGGAGGGAAAAAATAACAGTGAAGTTGTAATTGAATACCTTAATACTTTACTGAAGAAATACCCTAATGAATATTTAGAAAAATCAACCTTGTTAACAGGAGAACAAGATGAGACTATGGCATGAAGAACTTATCCACTTATTACCCAAAAATCAGCTTCTTGGACAACATAGGGAATGTTGTGCTTTGAGGGGTAACGGATGGAAAAAGAAACATAAAACTGTGGACTATGTGTTTTCATATTCCACATATCATCTATTCATGTATCATTTATTAGTTATGGAGGAGATGGAGAAAAGAGGATATAATGTTTCTGTAGAATGGAAAGATAAAAATTATAGAGGAAAAGCAGCAGAAAAGTATGATAATCTTGAAGAGGAAATTATAGACAGCCCGATTTACAAAGAGCATAATATTGAATATCTGGCTGAATGCATAGAAAACTTAGAAAAGAAAGGTATACATTTAAAAGTATAGTTTCTTAGAGAGGATGGCAAGAATTGAAATATTATGAAAACATAAAACTTAAAAATAATATGGTTTGTATTATAAGGAATGCAACAATTACCGATGCCAAGGGAGTGCTTGAGAATACTAAGAATGTCCGTGAGGAAACAGACTTCCTTCTTTCTTATCCGGATGAAATAAACTTTAGTATTGAGGAAAAAGAGGAATTTTTGGAAAATAAAGAAAACAGCCCTTGTGAGATACAAATTTGTGCGCTTGTTGATGATAGAATTGTCGGTTTAGCAGGAATTTCTGCGGTTGGATCAAAAGATAAGGTAAAACATCGTGCAGAGTTCGGGATAAGTATTGAAAAAGCATATTATGGGAAAGGTATAGGTACTGCATTAACAAAGGCATGTATTGAATGTGCAAAAACTGCCGGCTATAGGCAATTGGAACTTGAGGTGGTTGCTGAAAATAAAAATGCTATTGCACTTTATAAAAAATTCGGATTCACGGAAACCGGTCGTAATCCGAGAGGATTTTGTTCTCGTTATACCGGATGGCAGGAACTTATATCTATGTTATTGGTGTTGGATTAAATAACTATAAAAAGAGGATGTCGCATGCGACATCCTCAAATTTATTATCTGCTCTGTGTCCAAACACCGCTTCCGTCTACATAGTAGCGGTTGTTGTCAACCCACTGGCTTGTAAGCATCTTACCGAGATTGCTTCCGTCCTCTTTGCTGAGCCAGTACCACTTGCCTGAATATGGGCTCTTTAACCAACCGGTCATCATATAACCTCTGTTATCGAAATAGTACCAGTTGCCGTTAATCTGCTGCCAGTTGTTTATAGTGTAGCTTCTGTCGGCATTTATATACCACCAGCCTACATTATCCTTTAACCAAGCACCTGTGCTGTTTGAGCTTGCACCGTTAGGACCTGCGTTACCGCCGTTATTGTTGTTACTCTGTCCGCCGAGATTTGATAAGATATCGTCATCTACATCAAACTCATCAGACTCTGTCCAATTACCCTTAGTACCGTTGCTTGCAACTGCACGAATCTTTACAGTGTAGCTTCCCTTGCCGTTCTCACGGATTTTGCTGCGGAAATCATAGCTTGTTCCTGATGTTGTTATATTATCTTTGATTGAATTGTTACGATAAAGCTTTACTTCATACTTGCTTGCATAGTCGGCCTTGTCCCAAGATATGATAGGGCTGTCATCGTCACCCCAGTTGATATCGCTTACTTCAAGTGCGCCGTTGTCACCTGCGCTTGTCTTTGGAAGTGTAACTGTTACGGACATGCTTGTTCCGCTTGCAGAAATCTTTGATATTGTAGCGCCCTTACCTGTTTTATCATTAAGACTGATATTACCGTTTGGTGTACCCTTGAAAGTATAGTCCTCATCAGACTTTAATTTAAGTGTAACCTTCGGCTTCTTGCCGTAGTCCGTATTTGTAATAGCTGAAACCTTTATATCATTGACACCTGTGCTGTCACTGTCAACATCAATATTTCCGGCATTCATATTAGGTGCCAAATCATAATCTATATTGATTTTGACATTCTGTACTACTGTTCTTGTGTTCTTCGCAAATGCCATACTTGACATTCCAAGAATCATTGATGTTGTCAAAACAACTGACGCCATCTTCTTTAAACTTCCTTGAATCATACAATCCTCCATTCTGCAGGCTCTCCTGCAAGATAAATGTTTTAATGTTATGATTATATTCTAAAGCATTTTTTGTAGAAAATATAGTCCTTTAGACTTAAGTTTATCTTACTTAATTGTAACTAAAATTGAATATCTTCAGAAAATGTAGAATAAATTTTGAAGATTTACAGAATATTATTAACAAAGTCAATTTATTGCAATTATTTGTATTCACATGAATAATTAAATTTATAAAATATTCCGGTATGTACTTGATTTCCCGGATGAAATAAGGTATATATAAAAATATAGTTAGTTTAACCTAATTATATAAATAAAATAACCTAATTCATTAGGAGGGGTAATATGTTTAAAAGAAATTTAAGTATACTTATTGCAGCCGCAGGAATGGCTTTATCACTTTGTGCATGTTCGGGAGGAAAAACCGCTAAAACAGATAAGAAGAACGTAGTCGTTACAACTTCGTTTTTACAGGATATGGTGGAAGAGCTTGCAGGTGACACTGTTAATGTAGAGCTTATAATACCTGCCGGAGAGGATCCGCATCTATATGTTGCAAAGCCTGAAGACTATACAAAACTTAGTTCTTCAGATCTTACTCTTTATCACGGACTTCATTTTGAAGGGAAAATGGTGGAAGCACTTGAAGCTAAAGGTGAGGCTGTAAGCAGAGATTTTCCGAAAGATCGCATAGGAACAATGGATGAAGACGGTCAGGTTATTACAGATCCTCATTTCTGGTTTGATATAGGACTTTATAAAATGGCGGTTGAAGCTGCAGGTGAGTCACTTGAAAATTTAAATCCGGAATATAAGGATCAGTATGAAGAGAATAAGACAAAGTACTTGGAGGAACTTACAAAGCTTGATGAGTATGTAAAGGAGAATATTTCTTCAATACCTAAGGAGAGCAGATATTTGATCACGCCTCATGATGCATTCAATTATTTCTCAAGAGCATATGATATAGAAGTAAAAGCACCTCAAGGTGTAAGCACCGAATCGGAGGTGGCAAATCAGGATATACAGGAAACTATAGATTTTATAGTGGAACATAAAATAAAAGCTATATTTGCGGAATCTACAACCGATCCTGCCCGTATGGAAAAGTTAAGAGAAGGTGCGGCTGCAAAGGGAGCGGATGTAAAGATTGTAAGCGGTGAAGGAAATGAGCTGTTCTCGGATTCATTGGCACCGAAGGGAGAAGACGGCGATACATATATTGATATGTATAAGCATAATGTAAAACTGATTACCGATAATTTAAAATAGTACCTTTGAGGTTTGATATGGAAAAAGTATTGATACATTTGGAAGACTTTACAATGGCATATACAGATATTCCTGTGATATGGGATATGGATCTTGATATCTATGAGGGGAGTATTACCGCAATAATAGGGCCTAACGGAGCCGGAAAATCCACTTTGATGAAGGGAATACTGGGGCTTATGAAGCCTATTTCAGGTAAAGTAAGTATTATGGGTAAGTCTTACAAGGAGGTATATAAGCAGATTGCTTATATACCTCAGACCACTACTGTAAATTGGAATTTTCCTACTACAGTAATTGATGTGGTGACAATGGGAAGATATGCAGGGCTTGGTTTATTTAAAAGAGTAAATGCTTCTGAAAAAGAAAAAGCTTTGCAAGCATTGAAAAAAATGAAAATGGAAGATTTTGCATCCAGGCAGATTTCGGAACTTTCAGGGGGACAAAAACAAAGGGTATTCATAGCAAGGGCGATTGCTCAGAATGCCCTTATTTACTTTATGGATGAACCGCTTGCAGGAGTTGATAAGAAAACCGAGAATATAATTATAGAAACAATGAGGGAGTTTAAAAAAGAGGGGAAGACCATTATAGCGGTACACCATGATTTAAACACCCTATGCGAATATTTCGATCATGTGGTTATGGTGAATAAACAGCTTATAGCAAGCGGAAGAACCGAGGAAACCTTTGTAAAAGAAAATATAGACGCGACATATGGGGAGTAGGCTATGAATATAAGTATTATTACACAATATTCGTTTATTGTGGTTGCGATAGGAACAATGCTGCTTGCCATGGCAACAGGTATAGTCGGAACGATAAGTATTTTAAAGGGGCAAAGTCTGATAGGTGATGCTGTAGGGCATGCATCACTTCCCGGCATAATTTTGGCATTTATGATATCCGGAAGAAAAAGTGCGGTTATTTTAATGCTAGGTGCAATAGTGGCAGGTATAGTTGCTTTTATGCTGATTCAGATTATTTCAGAAGGTTCCAAGATAGAAGCGGATACTGCAATGGCGGTAATTTTATCCGCAATGTTCGGTATGGGTATGGTATTAAAAAGTTATATACAGGGCAATTCGAAATATCAGGGCGCTTCGCAGTCGGGGCTTGCAAGCTATATATTCGGACAGGCGGCATATATACTGAGAGAGGATGTTTATATAATACTTGCAGTATCGATTATATCTCTTGCCCTGTTTATACTGTTTTACAAAGAGATAAAGGTATATGTCTTTGATATGGTTTATGCGTATACAATAGGGATAAATTCAAGACTTACATCTCTTCTTATAATGATAATAACAATGATTTTGATTGCGGCAGGTCTAAAGGCGGTGGGTGCCATTCTTATAAGCAGTATGCTTATAACTCCTGCCGTTACAGGTTTGCAATGGAGTAATAGCTATGAGAAAGTCTTGGTGATTGCGGCGGTAACGGGAGCCGTATCTGCATTTTTCGGTACTTTTATAAGCAGTGCGGTTAAGGGATTTTCTACAGGGCCAAGCATAATACTTATTATGTCTGTTATTGCACTCTTTTCTGTATTGTTTGCACCGAGAGGTATTGTGAGAATGCTTTTAAATATTAGGAAGATGAGGGCCGGGAAATGATCGAATCTTTGTATATTCTTATAATAACCTCACTTGCCTGTGCCGTTTTGGGAGTGTTTTTAGTATTAAGAAGACTTTCAATGGTTTCCGATGCGATCTCGCATTCCGTACTTCTTGGAATAGTTATAGGATATTTTGTCACTAAAGATATAGGGAGTGTTTTATTAATAATAGGAGCAAGTCTTTTCGGTGTATTGACGACTGTTTGTATAGAGTTGCTGATAAAAAGTAAAAGAGTGACGGAAGATGCTTCTGTAGGTATAATTTTCCAACTGTTTTTTTCGATAGCTGTTATACTTATTACAAGATATGCAAGAAATGTGCATTTGGATACCGAGGTGGTTTTGATTGGAGAAATTATACTTGCTCCGCTTCATAGAATAAATTTCATTGGTATCAGTCTTCCCAAGGCTTTGGTGCAGATGAGTATTGTGCTTTTGATAAATGCAGCATTTATAGCGGTATTTTATAGAAAACTTAAAATAAGTTCATTTGATCCGGTATATGCGGGAGTGGCAGGTATTGCAGGTACAGGCCTTTATTATGTTTTTATGGCATTGGTTTCATTTACCGCAGTTTCGGCATTTGAATCTGTAGGTGCAATACTTGCAATTGCTTTCTTTATTTCACCGGCTGCAAGTGCATATCTGATATCAAAGGATTTGAAAATAACTATATTTTTGGCAGCTGTATATGCTGTAGTTAATTCTTGCATTGGATATTTTCTTGCTGTAAAATTTAATGTATCCATGTCGGGAATGTGTGCCGTGGTTTCGGGCTTAACATTTATGATAACCATTGCAGTATATCCCGGCGGAATTATCACTAAGATGATAAGATATATTAAAAACAAAAATCGTTTCAGTAGAGAACTTTTGATTTTACACATAGATAATCATACAGGAAAGAAAAATGCTCTCGGTGAACTGGGATACAGTACAATAAGAGAGCATATTGCCTGGTCCGACAGAAAGCTCAAATATGTTTTGGACAAGCTGATAAAAAAGGGATATGTTTATCGTGCAAAAGAAAGAGGTGTATATTCTCTGACTGAAACAGGTAAAAAATTAAGTGATGATATAAGAAAACATTACGGACTTAGAGTAAGGGAAAATGATATGGCTAAGATAGACACCGGCAGAGATGATTATATATCAGCAATTTATGAGCTTATTGAAAAAAAGGAAATCGCAACAAATAAAAAGATTGCAGAGATTTTGGGGGTAAAAGCTGCATCTGTAAGTGAGATGTTGAAAAAACTGACAGAAGAGGGTGAAGTATATACTGAGAACAAGTCGATTCTTTTGACGGAGAGCGGTAAAATAAGAGCAAGAACATTGCTTACAAAGCATAGATTGTGGGAGTTGTTTTTAGTGGAATATCTGGGGTATTCATGGCAGGATGTTCACGAGGATGCAAAGGCTTTGGAATATGTCACTTCAAACGGACTAAAGGACAGATTAAATGAATTTTTGAAAAAGCCTATGCACTGTCCGCATGGAAATGAAATATACGAAAATCATCCTGAGACTGATAAAGTAAAAAAACTTTCGGAGGTATCAAAGGGGAGTTCATGTCGCCTTCATAAAGTTGATGATGACAGAGATTTGATTGAGTATCTGGAAGAAAAAAAGATTGCTATAGGTGATGAATTTGTAGTAAAGGATATTGATGATTTTGACAGTTCTATACTTGTAAGCTCTGCAACTGAGGATAAGCATATTGCGGGGAAAGCGGCTGTAAGGATGATGGTCGAAATTGTTTGATATCGCTAACAGGTTGTATAAAAACGGAGCTGCAGCTTTTGCCGCAACTCCGTTAAAATTTTATAAAATATTTAAAGTACTAGTCTGCCTTAGGTCCTGCAGCTACTAAAGCTTTGCCGGCCTCGTTTGTAGTATATTTCTGGAAGTTCTTTGCAAATCTTGAAGCAAGATCCTTTGCCTTGATTTCCCAATCATTAACATTTGCGTATGTATCTCTCGGGTCAAGAATCTTTGAATCAACACCCTCAAGCTCTGTAGGAACCTCAAAATCAAAGTATGGAATCTTCTTTGTAGGAGCGTTCTTGATAGCACCGCTTAAGATTCCGTCGATGATACCGCGAGTATCCTTGATAGAGATTCTCTTTCCTGTTCCGTTCCATCCTGTGTTTACAAGATATGCCTTTGAACCGTTCTTTGTCATCTTCTTTACAAGCTCCTCGGCATACTTTGTAGGGTGAAGCTCAAGGAATGCCTGTCCGAAGCAAGCTGAGAATGTAGGAGTAGGCTCTGTAATACCGCGCTCTGTACCTGCAAGCTTAGCAGTAAATCCGCTGAGGAAGTAGTACTGAGTCTGCTCAGGTGTAAGGATTGACACAGGAGGAAGTACTCCGAATGCATCAGCTGAAAGGAAGATTACATTCTCTGCAGCAGGTCCGTGAGATATAGGCTTAACGATATTCTCGATATGGTCTATAGGATATGAAACTCTGGTGTTCTCTGTCTTGCTGCCGTCTTTAAAGTCTACCTTACCGTTTGCATCAAGAGTAACATTCTCTAAAAGAGCGTCTCTTCTGATAGCGTTGTAGATATCAGGCTCGGACTCCTTGTCAAGGTTGATAACCTTTGCATAGCAACCGCCCTCGTAGTTGAATACGCCGTTGTCATCCCAACCGTGCTCATCATCACCGATAAGAAGTCTCTTAGGATCTGTTGAAAGAGTTGTCTTTCCTGTTCCTGAAAGTCCGAAGAATATAGCTGTATGCTCACCGTTCTTGTCTGTATTTGCAGAGCAGTGCATTGAAGCGATACCCTTAAGCGGAAGATAGTAATTCATCATTGAGAACATACCCTTCTTCATCTCACCGCCGTACCATGTGTTGAGGATAACCTGCTCACGACTTGTGATATTGAAAGCAACGGCTGTCTCAGAGTTAAGACCAAGCTCTTTGTAGTTGGCTACCTTTGCCTTTGAAGCATTGTATACAACAAAGTCAGGCTTGAAGTTCTCAAGTTCTTCCTTACTCGGCTTGATAAACATATTTGTAACGAAATGTGCCTGCCAAGCAACTTCCACGATGAAACGAACCGCCATTCTTGTATCTTTGTTTGCTCCGCAGAAAGCATCTACAACATAAAGCTTCTTGTTTGAAAGTTCGTTCTTTGCAAGATCCTTTAAAACAGCCCATGAAGACTCTGAGAGCGGATGGTTGTCGTTAGGATATTCCTTTGTAGTCCACCAAACTGTATCCTTTGAGTTCTCATCCATTACTATAAATTTATCTTTAGGTGAACGACCTGTGTATATACCTGTCAATACATTAACTGCACCAAGCTCACTTACCTGTCCTTTTTCGTAGCCTGACAATGAAGAATCTGTCTCGGCTGCAAATAATTCATCATAAGACGGATTGTGTACTATCTCTGTAGTGCCTGTGATGCCATATTGTGTTAAATCAATATTTGCCATAATAATCCTCTTTTCTATAATTTTGATATTACAATGTTTTAAATCCTTATCAACATTGAGATCATCTGCTTAGAGCAATGCCAAGCAATATCTTTTAATAAAGCTATGCACTCTTTAAAGTACAATTGACCTTATTAGAATATACATAACAATCCGCAAAAAAGCAATAATATTTTGAGGTTTGTTAAAAAAATATTTATTAGATTTTAGCCATCTGTGTTATTGCATTCTCTCTTACCAAAATCTTAAAATGCTCCTTATAATAGTCGTCACTGAAAGAAGTGGCGGAAAGTTTGTTGCCGTACTCCGAAAGAATGTTTGTGGCAGCTGAAAAATCCTTTTTATTAGCATTCTTTTTTAGAACCAGTATAAATTTATTATTGGTTTCATCCTTATATAGAGTGTTTTCGCCCGTGTAGCTTCCGACAGCTTTTGCGGCTGTGATAAATTCGTCCAGGCTGTTAAATGAAAATGCCCTTAAATAGGATTCATTCATACTGCTTAGTGAGTTTGGTGAATCGTTTAATTCAATTGCACCTTCAAGCAGGTTATCAAGTCTTATATCAAGTGTGGAAATTATATCATCAGATATGGCAGGTGCAAATTTTGCAAATCTGGTATCCAGTTCATCCGGGTCGTCAACCTTTGTAATATATATGACGATATTTTCGCCTGACATCGGTACCGCCTCTATCATAAGAGGAGTGTCGTCCGTATCAAATCCCACTTCATAAGAAGCTTTATGTAACATCTCTCGAAACAGTGCCTTTGCGTTGTCACTTCCGTATGCCAGCTCTATAACATTTAAATTTCTGTTTTGTAAGTCAATACTTGACAGTGTGCATCTTATCTGATTGGTACTAATCCTTTCAATTCTCAAGGTATCACCTCCTTTAGATGTAATTATATTTTAATACATTTAGCAATTATGTAAAGTATGATAAATGCCTACCGGATATCGGTAGGCACAAAAAAAGCAGGTGATGGGAATCGAACCCACGTATTCAGCTTGGAAGGCTGATGTTCTACCATTGAACCACACCTGCAAAAAATTACATTGCAATAGTATCAAAATTTTGTGGAGTTGTCAATAAAAAAATCGTTTGAAAATGTACTTATTTTCGTACATTCGTTCTATCTAAATAATTTTTAGAAAATTGAAAATAAAGTTAGATACCTATTGAAAACCCTAATGAAAAATGATACTATAAGGGTACATTATTATGTTTTTGTTATTAAAACTGCATAATTCAGAGAGGAGATTTACAATGCTACTAATTGGTAATGGAAGGGTAGTTACTGGAAATCAGGAACAGCCATTGATTGAGGATGGGTCTGTAGTACTGGATGGCAACACAGTTTTAGAGGTTGGAAACTACCGTGATTTGAAGGCAAAGTATGCGGATGCAACTTTTGTGGATGCGAAGGGCGGGCTCATAATGCCGGCATTCATAAATACACACGAGCATATTTACTCAGCTATGGCAAGAGGCCTCAGCATCAACGGTTACAACCCGCATGGATTTTTGGAGATCTTGGACGGCTTATGGTGGACCATAGACAGAAACTTAGACAACGAGCTCACATATCTGTCTGCTATGACCACTTACATTGATTGTATCAAGAACGGTGTTACAACTATTTTCGATCATCATGCAAGCTTTGGAGAGATCGAAGGAAGTCTTTTCGCTATAGAGAAGGCTGCAAGACAGACAGGAGTCAGAAGTTGTCTTTGCTATGAGATATCCGATCGTGACGGTGAAGATAAGATGAAGGCGGCTGTTAAAGAGAATGTTGATTTTGCAAACTATGTGAAAAAAGACGACAGCGATATGATTGCCGCTATGATGGGAATGCATGCAAGCTTTACCATTTCAGACAAGTCAATGGAATACGCTATGTCAAGAAAACCGGAAGATATCGGTTGCCATATTCATGTTGCAGAGGGTATTGAGGATTTGCACTCATGCTTAAAGGAGCACAGCCAGAGAATAGTTGACAGACTTTATGACTGGAAGGTACTTGGTAACAAGTCATTGCTTGCTCACTGCATCTATGTTAATCCGCATGAGATGGATTTGATTAAGTATACGGATACCTGTGTAGTACACAACCCTGAGTCAAATATGGGTAATGCCTGCGGATGCCCTCCTACAATGGAGCTTGTTCACAAGGGTATAGTATGTGGACTTGGAAGTGACGGATATACACATGACATTACAGAGTCATGGAAGGTTGCAAATGTGCTTCATAAGCATCATTTATGCGATCCTAATGCAGCTTGGGGCGAAGTTCCGAAGATGCTCTTTGAGTACAATGCAAATATTGCAAACAGATACTTTAAGAAGCCTCTCGGAGTATTAAAGCCGGGTGCTGCAGCCGATGTTATCGTTGTTGATTATGTACCTAACACACCTATGACCGCTTCAAACATCAATAGCCATTTATTGTTCGGAGTATGCGGAAAAGATGTCAGAACTACAATTGCAAACGGAAATATCCTTATGAAGGATAGAGAGCTTCTTAACATTGATGAGAAAGAAGTACTTGCTAAGGTTAGAGAAGGCGCAAAGAGACTTGCGGATAAGATCAATGGAAGGAGCAACGCATAATGGGCGATATAATGACACCTATTCCTTTTAATAGGATCATGGAAAGACTCCTTGAGGAGAAGGAAAAAGAAGGCTCTTGTTACGGAGTAAAGAAAGCTTATAAGGCTGATAAGAATAAATTCTACACGATTTTCGGAAGAAAATTGGAGACACAGATAGGTCCTGCAGCAGGTCCTCATACACAGCTTGCTCAGAATATCATTGCAGGATATTATGCAGGCGCAAGATTTTTTGAGCTTAAGACGGTTCAGAAGATGGACGGTAGAGAGCTTGCGGCATGTGTTGCAAAACCTTGTATTACAGCAGAAGATGAGTGCTACAACTGTGAGTGGTCAACAGAGCTTACAGTTCAGGAAGCATTTGACGAGTATATCAAGGGTTGGTTTGCACTTAAGGTTATCTCAAAGGAATGGGATCTTGGCGGCAGCGACGGCTTCCAGTTCAATATTTCAGTAGGATATGATCTTGAGGGTATTAAGCTTCCTAAGGTTGACAATTTCATCAACGGGATGATGGACGCTTCAGAAACACCTATATACAAAGAGTGTAAGGAATATCTTGAGAAAAACCTCGGTAAGTTTAAGAACTTTACAAAGGCAGATCTTGATGCAATCACTCCTGATATTGTAAATTCGGTTACAGTATCTACATTGCACGGATGTCCTCCGCAGGAAATTGAGGCTATTGCGTCATATCTTATCACAGAGAAGGGATTGAACACATTTGTAAAATGTAACCCTACACTTTTAGGATACGAAGTTGCAAGAGAGATGCTTGACAGCATGGGATATGACTACATCGCGTTTACAGATCTTCACTTCAGAGAGGATCTTCAGTATTCTGATGCGGTTCCGATGCTTGAGAGACTTATGGCACTTGCTTCATCAAAGAATCTTGAGTTTGGTGTTAAGATAACAAACACATTCCCTGTAGATGTAAATAACAATGAGCTTCCTTCACAGGAAATGTATATGTCGGGAAAGTCACTTTATCCGCTTTCAATGTTGGTTGCAAGAAATCTTTCAAGAAGCTTTAACGGTAAGCTTAGAATTGCATACTCAGGCGGTTGTGATTATTTCAATATAGATAAGGTTATAGACAGCGGAATCTGGCCTGTAACAGTGGCAACCACTATCCTTAAGCCGGGCGGATATCAGAGATTCGATCAGATGGCTAAGAAGCTTGAGAAGTCTGAGATTAAGGCTTGGTCAGGAATTGATGTAGAGGCTCTTGAGAAGCTTGTTTCAGACGTTAGAAGCGATAAGCATCATGTTAAGCCTGTTAAGCCGCTTCCTAACAGAAAGGCCGATAAGAAAGTTCCATACCTTGATTGCTATATGGCACCTTGTGTAAACAGATGTCCGATCAATCAGGATATTACAACATACGGAATACTTGTTAATGAGGGAAGATATGATGACGCTCTTAATGTAATCCTTGAGAAGAACCCGCTTCCTTTCATGACAGGTCATATCTGTACACATACCTGCCAGAGTGCTTGTACAAGAAATCACTATGAGACAGATGTACAGATCAGAAGAAACAAGTTTATTGCGGCACAAAACGCCTTTGAAAGCGTTGTACCTACATTAAAGAGCGCAGATAAGAAAGATTTAAAGGTTGCTGTAGTAGGTGGCGGTCCTGCAGGTATCGCAGCTGCATTCTTCCTTGCAAGAGAAGGTGTGGATGTTACTGTATTTGACGAGAGAGATACCATGGGCGGTGTTGTTGCAAACATCATTCCGGGGTTCAGAATTCCTGCAGACGATATCCAAAGAGACGTTGAGTTTGCAAAGGCTTACGGAGCAAAGTTTGTTGCAAACAAGAGAATTGAAGATATAGCGGCACTTAGAGCTGAAGGGTTTGACAAGGTTATACTTGCAATCGGTGCTCATAAGGAACTTCCGCTTGAGCTTAGCGAAGGAAAGGCAATCAATGCACTTCATTTCCTTGAGGATTTCAAGAAGTCTGAAGGAAAGATGGAGCTTGGTGAGAATGTTATCGTTGTAGGTGGCGGAAATACTGCTATGGACGTTGCAAGAGCGGCAAAGAGAGTTCGGGGTGTTAAGAATGTATACCTTGCATACAGAAGAAATGCAAGATATATGCCTGCCGATGAGGAAGAACTTAACGAGGCAATTGAGGACGGCGTAGAGTTTGTTACACTTGTTTCTCCGAAGTCATTTAAGGACGGCAAGCTTGTATGTGCAAAGAACGTACTTGGTGAGCCTGATGCGAGCGGCAGAAGAGGTGTTAAGGAGACAGACGAACTTGTTGAATTACCATGTGATACACTTATCGCATCAATCGGTGAGAGTGTAAGAGGAGACTTCTACACAAGCAACGGTATCAATATAGATAAGAAGAATCTTCCTGTACTTGATCCTGTTACCCTTGAGACAAATGTTAAGGGAGTATATGCTGCAGGTGACGGTGCAAAGGGTGCATCAGTTATAGTTAAAGCTATTGCAGACAGCAAGAAGGTTTGTGAGGCTATCTTAAATCATGCTATCGGAGAACTTAAGGTATCTGATACTACAGACGAGAAGGTTTATGACTACAGAGGAACTTTAGAGGAGCCTGTAGAGAAGAAAGGTGACGACAGATGCTTGGCTTGTGACTATATATGTGAGAATTGTACAGAAGTTTGTCCAAACAGAGCTAATGTATATGTGAATGTAAAGGGTAAACATCAGATAGTTCATGTGGATTATATGTGCAATGAGTGCGGTAACTGTGAGACATTCTGTCCATACGCTTCCGCACCGTATAAGGATAAGCTTACATTGTTTGCAAGTGAAGCGGATATGCTTGACTCAAAGAATGACGGCTTTGTAATCACAAGAGGATGCAAGGATGTTAAGGTAAGAATCGACGGTCAGGAACTTGTATATAGAATAGGTGAGTCAAATGATAAGTTGAACTACAGATATGCTGAGCTTATCGACACAATCTATAACGAGTATGATTACTTACTTCTAAAATAAAATAATTTTTACAGATATGCCACCCTAAAAAGTGGCATATTTACTTTTAAGGAGAACATATGAAGAAAGTATTTATAAAAGGTGGAACTATTGTAAATTCAAAGGAAAGTTTTGCGGGAAATATACTTATTGAAGGTGAAAAGATCAAAAAAGTATTAAAGCCTGACGAGTTTATAGAACTTGACGATGATACAAAAGTGGTGGATGCAGGCGGCAAGCTTGTATTTCCGGGATTTATAGATGCACATACACATTTTGACCTTCATGTTGCAGGTACCGTAACCTGTGATGATTTCTACTCAGGTACAAAAGCTGCTGTAAGCGGCGGTACCACAACCATCATCGACTTCGGTACACAGTACAAGGGAGAGACTCTTAATGAAGGAATGGACAATTGGCTGAAAAAGGCAAAAGACGGAGTGTTCTGTGACTACGGTATACATATGTCTATAAGTGACTGGAACGAAGAGGCGAAAAAAGAGTGTCAGGACATGATGGACAGAGGAGTGACCACCTTTAAGATTTACCTTACATATGATATTCTCCTAAAGGATGATGAGGCTTTTGAAGTAATACAAAGACTGAAGGAAGTGGGTGCCATCACAGGAGTTCACTGTGAGAATGCGGGACTTATATTTGCACTTCAACAGGAGTTTGTAGAAGCAGGATTACAAAAAAATGTTTCATCACATTATAAGACCAGACCGGCTGCAGCCGAAGCTGAGGCTATAGGCAGAATTCTTCACCTAGCCGAGGTGGCAGGCAGTGACATCATTGATGTGCATCTTACCTGTAAGGAAGGTCTTGATGAGATAAGGGCTGCCAGAAAAAGAGGACAGAAAGTATATGCGGAGACCTGTCCTCAGTATCTTACTATGACAAACAAACTCTATGAGTTGCCGGGATTTGAGGGAGCAAAATATGTTATAGCACCTCCTCTCAGAGAACAGTCGGATGTTGATGAGCTTTGGAAAGCGCTTGCAGACGGTGAGATACAGACTGTTTCCACAGATCACTGTGCATTTACTTTCAAGCAAAAAGAGCTTGGTAAAGATGATTTCAGAAAGATTCCGGGAGGAATGCCGGGAGTTGAGACCAGAGGTATTGTAATGTACTCCGAAGGTGTTACAACAGGCAGAATAAGTTTGGAGAAGATGTGTGAAGTACTTTGTGAAAACCCTGCAAAGCTCTACGGACTTTATGACAGAAAGGGATTCATAGAGGAAGGCTTTGATGCGGATATCGTCATACTGGACCCTAAGTCACAGACTAAGATTACCGCTGCAACTCAGGTTTCAAAATGTGACTACGCTCCGCTTGAGGGTAAAGTACTAAGCGGACATATCGATAAAGTGTTCTTAAGGGGCAGTGAAATAGTTGACAATGCAAAAATCAAGGATACTCCTGAGGGCAAGTTCCTTGAGAGAAAGCCGTATAAGAAGTTTTTATAGGATAAAATCAAACTGAAGTGTTTGCCTTTTATACAGATTTATAAAAAGCACATGATTTAAGACAATAAGAGTTCCATCCATTTATCGAAATATTAAATAAATGAATGGAACTTTTATGATTTATATAGTATAATGCTTTGGTATAAACAAATTTTAAATGTATAGTTACAGCTCATAATATACAAACTTTACATAGAAGGGGAAATATGCGACTTATTGATACAAAAGATGCCGTAGGGCATATGCTCTGTCATGATATAACACAGATTATAAAAGGAGAAAAGAAAGGTCCCGTATTCAGAAAGGGACATATAATACAGCCTGAGGATGTGGAAGTACTGCTTTCTGTAGGCAAGGACCATATCTATATCTGGGAAGTAAATGAAAATATGCTGCATGAAAATGATGCGGCACTGATGCTTTATGATATGTGTAAGAACGATCACCTTACAAGAGATCCTGATATAAAAGAGGGCAAGGTGGAACTTATTGCGGAATGTGACGGTCTTTTAAAGATAGATAAGGAAAGAATAAATAAGCTTAATTCACTCGGTGAGATGATGATTGCAAGCATACATGACAACTTTCCTGTGAAAGCCGGTCAGCACCTTGCAGGCATGAGAGTCATACCTCTTATTATAGAAAAAGAAAAAATGGAAAAGGCAAAGAAAGTTGTGGGAGATAAGCCTCTCTTTGAGCTTTTGCCTTACCAAAAAAAGAAAGTCGGAATAGTGACTACAGGTAATGAAGTTTACTATGGACGAATCAAAGACAATTTTACTCCGGTGGTTATTGACAAGGTAAAGGCTTTCGGTGCAGAGGTAATCGCACATGAGATAAGCAGTGATGATGTGGAGATGGAAATTGATTGTATCAAAAAAGTCATAGCAGCAGGAGCCGATATTGTGCTTTGTACAGGCGGAATGAGTGTGGATCCTGATGATAAGACGCCTTATGCTATAGGACAAAATGCAAGCAGAGTTATTACTTACGGTACACCTGTACTTCCGGGTGCCATGTTTATGCTTGCCTACGGCGGTGAGAATGAGAACATAACATTTATGGGGCTTCCGGGCTGTGTAATGTATGAAAAGAGAACTATATTTGATATAATCCTGCCGAGAATAATGGCGGGAGAAAAGGTGGAAAAATCGGATATTGACAGCTTGGGTGTAGGCGGATACTGTATGCACTGTCCGGTGTGTATCTTCCCTAATTGTTCTTTCGGTGTATCATAAATAAAAGGAGCGAAAATATGGACAAGGAATTATATAAAATAATAGACGAATCAAAGAAAAAGGGCTTAAGAACATTTGTATTTACATCATTAGGCGATAAAGATTACGGCAGTAAGGCTGTTTTAAGAGAGGGTGAACTTGTTTGGATAAGTCCGGATACAAGTTTTTTTAAAGACAATTTTGATGAAATAAAGAATATAACAAAGGCCGGTATAACGGAAATAGCAGGCAACAGAGTATATGTGGAGCATATATGTAATGTAAGCAAGATAGTAATCTGTGGAGCCGGACATACAAGTATCGCACTGATAAAGATGGGTCAGATGATCGGATGTGAGATGATTGTTATAGAAGACAGAGAAGAGTTTGCAGCCAAGGTAAAAGATGAGGGTGCCGACAGAGTTTATTGTGAGGATTTTTCGTCGGCACTGAAAAAATTTGACTCGGACTATGACACCTACTTTGTAGTGGTAACCAGAGGACATCAGTGGGATAAGGAATGTATCAGAGAAATTTTAAAGAAGCCTTATGCCTATGTAGGACTTATGGGTGCAAAAAGAAGAGTAGGCTTCGTACTTGATGCCGTAAGAAGTGAAGGCTATCCTGAGGAAAAGATTGAGGAAATCTATACTCCGATAGGACTTGATATAAAGTCTGAGACTCCGGCGGAAATCTCCATATCAATTCTTGCAGAGATAATATCTGTAAAAAATTCAAAGACCAGGAATGTAGGCTATGTTGAAGGAATGCTTGAAAAGATTGAAGAGAGCAATGAGAGAATGGTTATGGCGACTATCGTAGATAAAAAGGGCTCGGCGCCTAGAGGAGTGGGAGCGAAGGCACTGTTTTTAAGAGACGGAAGCTTTATCGGAACTATCGGAGGCGGAAAAGCCGAACATGATATTATGGTTAAGGTGGATGAGGTATTAAAAAGCGATGAAGAGATAAAGCCGTATCTGTTACATGTCAATCTTACAGACAGTGAAGCAAGTTTGGAAGGCATGGTCTGTGGAGGAAGAATAGAAGTACTTATAGAACCGGTTTAGATATGAGAGATTGTTACAACAGAGAGATAGACTATATGCGTATCTCGGTTACAAACAGGTGCAACTTCAGATGCACCTATTGTATGCCTGAGACAAAAAAGGTTGATGAAACACTGAGCCTTGACGAGATATACGAAGTGGCGCTTGCGGCAAGCAAATGCGGCATAACCAAGTTTAAGATAACGGGCGGAGAGCCTCTTATAAGAGACGGAATAGTAGATTTTATAAAAAGGCTTCATGATATAGACAGTGTAAAAGATATCACCATGACAACAAACGGGTTCTATCTTTGTAAATATGCAAAAGGTTTAGCCGATGCAGGACTTTCAAGTGTGAATGTGAGTCTGGATTCTCTTAAGAAGGACAGATTTTTTAAAATCTCAGGGGTCGATGCATTTGATGATGTTATAAACGGTATCTATGAAGCGGAGAAGTCGGGATTAAGTACAAAGATAAATACTGTCTTACAAAGAGGAGTGAATGATGATGAACTCTTTGATATTATAGGACTTGCAAAAGATAAAAATATAAATATAAGATTTATTGAAATGATGCCTATAGGTCATGGCAAAGAGTCTGACGGTGTTTCAAATTTTGAAGTATCGGAGAAAATAAAAGAGAGATATATTGTACACGAGGATAATAAAAGACACGGTAACGGTCCTGCAAAGTATATAAAGCTTGAAGGTTTTAAAGGTTCAATAGGATTTATCAGCGCAATACACGGTAAATTTTGTGACGGATGCAACAGAATAAGGTTTACATCTAACGGAAAACTAAAGCCATGTCTTTGTTACGCCTCAAATATAGATCTGAAGGATATTATAAAGGATAAAACAATAGAATCCGATAAAAAGATAAAACTACTTGAAGATAAAATAAGAGAGTGTATAACGACAAAGCCGAAAGCACATGCCTTTGAAGATTTATCCAAGGTAAGTGAACTTAAGGACATGGTAGAAATAGGTGGATAAGATGGAAGTAAAAGCTGAAGTTTTGGCAGTATGTATCAGCGAGAAAAAAGGAACAGAGAAAAAAGAAATAGAGAAGGCCGTATTAAAGCCTGACTGGGGTATTGAAGGAGATGCACATGCCGGAAAGTGGCATAGACAGGTCAGTCTTTTGGCATTTGAAAAGATAGATGATTTCAGAAAAAAAGGAGCCGAAGTGGACTTCGGCGCATTCGGAGAGAATATTATTGTAGCCGGTGTTGACTTGAAAAGCTTACCTGTGGGAACCGTACTTGAAATAGGAGATGCAGTGTTAAGGGTAACACAGATAGGCAAGGAATGTCACAGCCACTGCAATATATATCATAAAATGGGAGATTGCATTATGCCAAGAGAAGGTATATTTGCAGAGGTTTTGAAGGGAGGCTGTATACAAAAAGGAGATAAAATAAATGTAATTGAAAAAGAAGTCGGACCTTACAGGGTAGGTGTTATCACTGTTTCGGACAGGGCGTCACAGGGAGTATATGAGGACAAATCAGGTCCTGTTATAAAAGAGCTTGTTGAGGAAGCCGGAATGGAAGTGATTGACTGCCTTATCGTACCGGATGAGAAAAGTGAAATAGTAAAAAAGCTGCTTCACTTCAGTGATCAGAGACAGGCTGATCTTATATTTACCACCGGCGGAACAGGTTTTTCAAAAAGAGATGTTACTCCGGAGGCTACAAAGCAGGTGGTTGAAAGAGAAGTTCCGGGTATCGGAGAAGCGCTTAGAAGCTATTCGATGACCATTACGCCTAAGGCAATGCTAAGTCGTCAGACTGCCGGAATAAGAGGAAACACTCTTATAATAAATTTGCCGGGAAGTCCGAAAGCCTGTAGAGAGAACATTGAATATATTATGAAGCCGCTAAAACACGGACTTGGAATTCTTAGCGGCAGAGAGAGTGACTGATATTATAAAATTAAAGGAAGACGGTTATGAAGTTGAAAAATATTTGTAAAGTATTAGGTGTTGTTGCGGCAATCGCGCTTACAGGATGCGGTGGCGCAAAGACTGCAGAGAGTCAAGTTGCGGATACTACCGCGCAGACAAGCGCAGCAAAGTCGAGTGCGGAGTCAAGTGAGCAGACAAGCGCACAGGAGAGTAAGGCTGCAAGCGACCCTTCAGCGGTAAATGTATTTGCGGCGGCATCACTTAAGGGTGCGATGGATGAGATAATCTTGGAGTACAACAAGGCAAATCCTGATGTAAAGATAAATTTAAATACGGATTCATCAGGTAAGTTACAGACTCAGATAGAAGAAGGATTTGCTTGTGATATCTTCTTCAGTGCCGGTAAGAAGCAGATGGAGAAGTTGAAAGAAGAGGGACATATAAAGGACGGTACGGATGTAGATTTATTGCACAACAAACTCTGTATTGTAGCACCTAAGGATTCGGACACAAAGGTTACAGGAATTGCAAATATTAAGGAAGCAAAGTCAATATCAATAGGTGAAACAAGCGTACCTGCAGGTGCATATGCAAGAGAAGCACTTTCAAAGGCTTATCCTGACCTCGGCATTACAAAAGAGAGTACAGGTGCGGAGCTTAAAGATAAGCTCGGTATGGAGATAATAGAGAACTCAAATGTTACAAAGACACTTTTATCCGTAGTGGACGGATTCGGTGAGGTAGGATTTGTATATCTTACAGATACATACGGCAATAATGATGTCAAAGTTATTGAAAAAGTGGATGAGTCACTAAGCGGTAAGATTACATATCCTATAGCAAGAGTAAACAATGATGAGGCTGATGAGAAGGTAAGTGCGGAGGCTGATAAGTTCTATGACTATTTGAAGTCCGACGCCGCAAAGAAGGTATTTGAAAATTATTTATATGAATAATGTTTTAGCACATTTGGATTGGAGCCCTTTTTTTATAACCCTAAAAATAGGGCTCTTTTCTACAATAATATGTTTTTTTCTGGGTGTGGGACTTGCATATGTAAGTCTGTATATGAATAAAAGGATAATGGCGGTATTTGACAGTATACTTACACTTCCGATGGTACTCCCGCCTACCGTAGTAGGATTTTTTCTGCTGCTTATATTCAGCAGGAGAAGACCTGTAGGAATTTTCTTATACGGACATTTCCATATTAAGATAGTTCAAAGTTTTGCAGGATGTGTAATCGCAGCCTTTATTATCGCTTTTCCGCTGATGTATAAAAATGCCAAGTCCGCATTTTTACAGCTTGATAAAAATTTGATATATGCAGGCAGGACTTTGGGGCTGTCGGAGTTTAAGATTTTTTTTAAGATAGTATGTCCTGTTGCATCGCCTTCGCTGTTTTCAGGAGCAATACTCAGTTTTGCAAGGGCTATAGGTGAGTACGGTGCGACTTCAATGCTTGCCGGTAATATATCGGGAAAGACTTCGACCATATCACAGCAGATAGCGATTCTGGTGCAAAACCAAAATTATCTTGAGGCGGGTATATGGGTAGCTATTGTACTTTTTATTGCATTTCTTATAATGCTTTTGATGGAATATATACAGAGGTAGTATGCTTGAACTTAATGTAAAAAAGAAGCTGAACAGCTTTACTTTGGAAATAAATTGCAGTCTTGACAGCAACAGAATAGGAATTTTGGGCGGCTCGGGTGCAGGAAAAAGTATGATCTTAAAGATGATTGCAGGTATAGAAAAACCCGACTCCGGTTATATAAAGCTTGACGGTGAGTTGTTGTTTGACTCACAAAAAAAGATTGATATAAAGCCGCAGGACAGACATATAGGGTATTGCTTTCAAAATTATGCACTTTTCCCGCATCTTTCAGTGTATGAAAATATAACTATAGGACTTAATAATGCCGGCAAAAGTCTTGCTGATGAGTTTTTGGAAAAATTTGAATTGACTCAGATAAAAGATGCCAAGCCGAACAGGATAAGCGGCGGTCAGGCGGCCAGAGTGGCGATGGCAAGAATACTTATAAGAAAACCTGAAGTGTTACTGTTTGATGAGGCGTTTTCGGCACTTGATATATATCTCAGAGATCATATACAGGAAGAGATAGCGTCAATACTAAAAGACTTTGAGGGCAGTGCAATATTTGTATCACATTCCAGAGATGAGATATACAGGCTTTGTGAAAGCATGATAGTTATTGACAGGGGAAAGATGACCAATCTTGGAAATACAAAGGAAATATTCAAAAATCCTAAGACGAAGAATGCCGCAATACTTACAGGTTGTAAAAATATTTCCGATATAAGATATATTGATGAAAATACATTGGAAGCTCTTGACTGGGGAGTAAGATTGAAATTTTCAAATAAATTACCTAAGGGAGTATCTTCAGTAGGAATAAGGGCACATGAATTTCATCCTGTATGGGGCGAGCCTGAAGGAAATATAATTGATTTCAGATTAAAGAGTAAGGCAAAGTTGCCGTTTGAGGACAATTATTATATAAAGACAGGCGGCGGACAGGATATAACCTGGCTTGTTCAAAGAGAGATGGAAGAGTTGATAGAAAAAAAGGGGTTACCTGATTTTTTGAAAGTAGATGAGAGAGATATATTGTTATTAAAATAGATTGGAGAAAAATGGAGTTTACACATTTTGATGAAAATAAGAATGCCGTGATGGTGGATGTATCGGATAAGGATATAACAGACAGGGTTGCCGTTGCGACGGGCAGAATTACACTATGTGATGAGGCTATGGAAGCGATAAAGGGCAGAAAGATAAAAAAGGGAGATGTGCTGACCGTAGCACAGGTGGCAGGTATTATGGGACAAAAAAGAACCTCGGAGCTTATTCCTATGTGCCACAATATCAATCTGACAGGCTCCAAGATAACCTTTGAGATAGAAGGCAATGATATAGTGGTATTTTCAAAAGCGAAGACTGCCGGTAAGACGGGAGTTGAGATGGAAGCGCTGATGGGGGTCAATATTGCACTTCTTACAGTCTATGATATGTGTAAGGCTATCGACAAGAGGATGCTTATAAGTGATGTGCATCTTTTGGAAAAGAAAGGTGGAAAGAGCGGAGACTTTTTCTTTTAATAAAAAGGCTAATCGGGCGATAACCTGATTAGCCTTTTGAGTTATATTATTGTGCAGGCTTAATATAAGCGCTTGCTACATAAGCCTGTCCGCCGTTGTAGTTGATGATGGCCCAGTTGGCATCCTGTGCTCCGACATATTCGACGCTTACACCTACATTCAGTGTAGCCAAAAGATCGCCGTCTTTTGAAGGTGAAGAGCGAACATTAAGCTTGGTTGTTGTAATGTATTTTGTGGTTGTCGCCTGTGCACTTGTTGTTTCCGAGCTGCTCTCCGAGCTTTCACTCCCTTCACTTGTAGCAACGGTAGTAGTGGTTGCAGTCTTTGTTTTGGTACCTTTGCCTCCCTTTAGAGGGTTGAGCGATCTGAATAAAATTATCAAAATGAACAGAATAACCACACCTATAAGTACTTTTATCAAATCGGGTGTGTTTACAGTCGGCTTTTTCTTTTTAGGAGTCTTCTTTACGACCTTTCTTTTTTGAGCGGTCTCACCGCTTTTTGTAACAGGTCTTCTTTGTACATTGTCATTGCGTACCGGAACCGGAGTTATCTTGCTTTTTTTAGGTGAGTAGTCGCGTATAAAAGCCTGCACTTCCTCTGTGAGCAACTGATATGCCGTAGTGGCATTGAAGCCGTCGTCATTATTTTCGTGTACGGCTTTATTGCTTATAACACAAATCTTATGATAATGTTCACATGATTTTTCTGAAATGGTTTTGTTTTCGCATAAGGAATTTATAATGTCTGTCAGGCTTTGATCGTCATAGTCGTCTCGTCCGCTAAGCTGCTTTATCATAATCTCCAAGGTCTGTCTTGCCTTAATCATGGCAAGATTATATTCCTGACCGGATAGAAGCTTTTCTGTATCATAAACCCCTGCCTGAATCTGCTGCCAGGCACTGTGAGTGGTTGAGTTTGCCATTAGGTAAACCTCCTATATTCTTTGTGTATCTGTGAATAAAAGTGTAAATACGAACTTCACAGAACCCTAAACTTATTATACAATAAGAAGCTTATAAAAGACAATATTTAGCAGATTTTTTTATAAAATATCTTATAAATCACTGAGAATTCTAAGTCTATTGATCTCTTTGCAATCCGTACTCAACTACATTACCGTCAGCATCATATGTAAAGAAAAGATAGTCATTTAATCCTGAACTTATTCTGTAATAATCGGTATTGTTCTTACTGAATTTTGGCGTACCGAGATAATTTTCCACTTTTGTTTGTGTTAAGTATTGGCCGTCATCAGGTAAAAGTCCGATATTATATAACATTTCAGCCCCACCGATATCATCCTTACTTGGGTGTACAACTATAGATGTAACAATCGGTTTATCGGAGCTCTTTATTCTTTTTAGGACAAATGAAGTATAACAGTTATTGTCGCCATAGGTGTATATTAAATCCGAGTTTTCACTAACTTTTTTATCAGGGTCACCGTTTCGATAAATTATGTCATCTTCGGTTGCTCCTAGTTTTATACGATTATAAAATAATCTGTCTGCATACACGGCGTCATTAAGGTTTAACAGTTCATTGTAGGAATTTTCATCTGCTTTTGCTGTGTCAAACAGATCTGATTCATCTTCAAGTTCGTCGCGATTAAACTCTATAGTGACAGGCTCCGTATCAGGGTATTCTTTCGGAACGGATATTTCAATATTTACAGAGGAAATATAATCATTGGCAAGTATTAAGAGTATTGCGGTATTGGTTGCTCTTGAGAATAAATATGGTGATGTATAGAGCGGATTGTCACTTAGTCCTATATTTTTTGATTTTTCATAGTCCTCGGTATACTTTAATATAAGAGTGTATGTATTATCATTTGTTTCCAATAAAGCATTGTTTAATTCTATATAAGGCAGTATTGCAGGCGTCTTTGAAACAACATCTGTTATATATGCATTGCCCGCTTCTTTATCAATCGTTAAATCTTTCAGTTTTGAATATGGAAAATAAACATTGGCGGTTATATCATTTTTTGTATAAACTGAGCTTTGAATCGAATCGGTATTTTTTATTGCTTTATTACAAGCTGTAAAACATAAAACCGTCAAGGACATTAGAGTAGCAGCTATAATATATTTACCTTTCATTTAAGTCCCCCACTTTCAAATACAAAAAAGGAGTGTTACAAAAGTGCAACACTCCCAAATATTACTGTAAAATTATGCCTCAGCGATGCACTCAATCTCACAAAGAACGCCCTTTGGAAGATCCTTTACTGCGAAACAGCTTCTTGCAGGCTTTGATGTGAAATACTTTGCATATACTTCATTGAATGCTGCAAAATCTGCAATTTCTGCAAGGAAGCAAGTTGTCTTTACAACCTTGTCCATACCTGAACCTGCAGCCTCAAGGATAGCAGCCACATTCTTGCAGCTCTGCTCTGTCTGTGCGGCAATACCCTCAGGAACTTCTCCGTTGGCAGGGTTTACAGGAATCTGTCCTGATGTGATAACCAAGCCGTTTGTGATAAATCCCTGTGAATATGGTCCGATTGCACCCGGTGCATTTTTTGTATCGATTACTTTCATGATAATCTCCTTTTTTCTTTTTCTTATATTTTATACTAATTTCCGGATTTGTACAGTCTATTTTTTTATAAGGAAATCTTAAGTCATTGACATAATATATATTTAAGAATTGTATTACTGGTATTACATATGAAAAATTGATATAATTAACTAAATGACGGCTTTAAATAAATAAACAGGAGGGTATAATTATGGGACTTATTTCAGCTATAGCAGGTGCGGCAGGAGGAGTGCTGGCGGACTCATGGAGAGATTTTTTCTATGAAGATTCAATGGATAATGAGCTTCTTGTAACCAAAGGTAAAAAAAGAGTGGACCAAAGAGGTTCAAACAATAAATCTACAAACAATGTTATTACAGACGGCTCCATTATCGAAGTTGCAGACGGACAATGTATGTTGGTGGTGGAAAACGGAATGATAAAGGATGTCTGTGCACAACCCGGAAAATATGTCTACAGTAATACTGATGAACCTACTATTTTTGCAGGTAATTTAAAGGAAACTGTAAAAAGAACCTGGGAGCAGTTTAAGAACAGATTGGTATTTGGCGGCGGTGCTACAAGAGATACAAGAGTTTATTATGTAAACACAAAGGACATCTATGGAAATAAGTACGGTACAGCAGAACCGATTCCATACAGGATAGTGGATCCCAATATCGGACTTGATATAGAAAGTGCGGTAAGGTGTCATGGAGAGTTTGCGTTTAAGATTGTGGACCCTATACTTATGTACAAGGAAGTGGCGGGAAACACAGGCGGAGAGTTCAGAATGGATGAAGCATTCAGAAGACAGATGACTTCAGAACTGCTTACTTCACTTCAACCTGCACTCGGAAGACTCTCAGGAATAGGGGCAAGATACAGCGATATCCCGAATCATACCAAGGAAATTGCAAATGAACTTAACAGCGTAATGTCAAGTGAATGGGGAGATAGATACGGTATTGAAATAAGTTCATTCGGAATAAGCAGTATTACAATATCAAAGGAAGATGAAGACCTTATAAAGCAGCTTCAAAGAACGGCGGTATTCCAGAGAACATCAATGGCGGCTGCAAACTTAAACGCCGCACAGGCTGACGCTATGAGAGATGCTGCAAAAAATACAGCAGGTGCAATGATGGGATTTGCAGGTATGAATATGGCAAATCAGATGGGCGGTATGAATGCAAATCAGCTTTTCCAAATGGCACAAAATGAACAGATGCAACAACAGTACGGTCAGCAAAATAATATGCAACAACAGTACGGACAGAACAATATGCAGCAGCAGTACGGACAAAACAATATGCAGCAGATGAATCAGCAAGCCGGAAATACATGGACTTGCAGCCACGGACATGGCGGAAATACAGGTAAGTTCTGCTCCGAATGCGGTGAAGCAAAACCTTCAGGCGTTGTAAGCTGTGCTTCATGCGGATATACACCTGCGGATCAGTCACATCTGCCTAAGTTCTGCCCTGAATGCGGAAAGCCGTTCTAAACCTATATAAGATGGAGTTAGTGTGAAAGAAAGTAGAGGTAAGCCGTAAACCGGCGCACTTAAATAAGCTGTCTTAAGTAGGCAACTTATTTGAGGATATAGATTTAGTAGATTGATCAAGAAGCTAAAGGTTCATCAGGAGGAAGCAGTCCTTCCTTTTGTAAAAGTTTTTTGGCTTGCTTGATAGCCTTAGCCTTCTGTTTTTCAGCTAAAGGTGCAGGCATATCGATTTTGTAAAGATCGCTTGGATTCCATACCTCTCCGGTAGACAGCATCCGGTAGATGGCTGTAAGAATCATACGGGCAATGGCAATAACAGCTCTTTTCTTGCCACGGCGTTTAACAAGGGATTCATATTTCGTTTTGTAGTAAGGAGACTTGTCAGATTTCACGGCTGCATGAGCACACTGTACTAATGCAGGTTTGAGGTAGACACCGGCACGTGTAATACGGACAGATTTCTTCTTACCGGCAGATTCATTGTTGCCGGGGGTAAGACCTGCCCAACAACATAAGCGTTTAGAATTACAAAACTGAGACATATCAATACCAATTTCGGAGATGATAGTAATTGCACTATCACGTTTGACACCCGGAATGGTAGTTAGTAACTGGATGGCTTTATCATAATCAGGATCGGAAGAAACCAAAGATTTAATCTGTTTATCTACATCATTGATTTCAGCTGTGATATAATCTATATGTGCACGAATTAGGCGCATACGATATTTCTGGGCATCAGTCATCTGATATCCTTCGATAGATTCAATCACAGCATCTTCTTTGGATTTGAGGCTCTTAAGAAGTTTTGAAGCGATTTCTTCATGGTTAATCGTAGTACCTGATTATTCAAGCAGATAATCGATGATGGATGAGGATGACTTCCCAAAGATATCGGATACAACAGAATCTAATGCGATATTACAAACAGTAAGAGCATTCTGATATCTATTCTTTTCACTTGAACGGCAAGAAACAAGCTTGTAACGATATCTTGTATATTCTCTAAGAATACGGATCAACCTACAAGGAATGTAGCTGCTTTTCACAAGTCCCAGTCGGAATAAGTCTCCAATCCATTTAGAATCTTTGGTATCGTCCTTGTTACCCTTAACAGCTTTAACCCATTTGGGATTAGCAATGGTAACGTTGATTTGATCTTCGAGAAGATTAAAGACAGGAACCCAGTATTTACCTGTGGATTCCATACAGACATCATGGCATTCATTTTCAAGAAGCCACGATTTAAAGTCTAAAATAGAATTGTTGAAGGTAGAGAATCGCTTCTTTTGATAAGAAGGTTCAATACCGGCGGTAGTTTTGATGATTGTGGCAACGAGAAAAGATTTGTGAACATCGACACCACAACAGGTTTGATAAGTGACTTTCATAGTGTAACTCCTTTCGTAAAAGATAAGAAGCCATTGACTGAACTGCCACACAATAAAACAAAGAGCTTCAACAATTCTTAGTGTACGGATTCATGATACCACTTATTTGTGCTTGAAAAGACAGAACTTACACTGATTTTTATGCTGTCTAAAACAGATAAAGTTTTTACAACTCCACCTCCCGTGCTTTGTAGTATAGCTTCTTGCTATCTATTTTAAATCACAGAGTTGAGATGTAAAACACTTTCATTACTATTTGTGCCGCGGCTTGTCCGCGGAATGGAGATTTTTATGAATAATATAGATAAGGTAACGCTTACAATACCGAAAGAAAAAAATATTGCATTGATTGCACATGACGGCAAAAAACCTGATATTATCAAATGGTGTGAGGAGCATAAGGAAGTTTTAGCTAAGCATAAGCTGTACGGAACGGGAACCACCGCCAGACTTATAACTGAAAAGACAGGACTTACAGTAAAGGGATACAACTCGGGTCCGCTTGGCGGAGACCAGCAGATAGGCGCAAGAATAGTGGAGGGAAAGATAGATTTTGTTATCTTCTTTACAGATCCGCTTACGGCACAGCCTCATGACCCTGATGTGAAGGCACTTTTACGTATAGTACAGGTATATGATGTGCCTATGGCTATCAACAAGTCAAGTGCGGACTTCATTATCACATCATCTCTTATGGATGAAGAGTATGACCATGATGTGATAAACTTTAAAGAGAATGTCTCAAAAAGGGTAAAGGAAATGTCATAAAATGACTTGCAAGGAAGCAAGAAAGCTCATCATACCTTTTATACATGATGAGCTTTCTATGGAAGATACAAGAGATTTTTTGCAGCATGTAAGAGGCTGCAAGGCCTGTATGGATGAGCTTGAAATATACTATATAGTTGAGGTGGGACTTGATGGCAGCGGTAATGACGATATCAACTATAATATGACGGCGGCTCTACACAGCCATATAAGAGAGGCATATCAGAGGATATTTATAATATTCCTCGGGCAGGTGTTTAAGTATGTGGTAAATACACTTATGATTTTCGGTGTGTTTATTATCGCAATGATGCAATTACGAAATTGGTTCTTTTAGTAGGAGATATATGAAGAAATTAGTTCTGATAGACGGACATAGTATTTTAAACAGAGCATTCTACGGAGTACCTGAGCTTTCAAACTCACAGGGGCTTCATACGAATGCAGTTTACGGCTTTTTGAATATTATGTTCAAGATTTTGGACGAGGAAGCGGCTGATTATATAGCAGTCGCTTTTGACTTGTCTGCCCCCACATTTAGACATAAGGCGTATGCGGAATATAAAGGCACAAGAAAGTCGATGCCTGACGAACTTAGAGAGCAGGTTCCGCTTATAAAGGATGTGCTTTCATCTATGAACATACCTATACTTACAAAGGAAGGCTATGAGGCGGACGATATAATAGGAACTATTGCAAAGAGATATCAAAGTGACGATGTATTTGTCAGTATAATATCCGGAGACAGAGATCTTTTGCAGCTTTCCGATAAGCATATAAAGATAAGGATTCCGAAGACATCAAAGGGAGTTACTACAGTTCATGATTACCTTCCTGAGGATGTGATAAGCGAGTACGGTGTGACACCGAAAGAGTTTATAGACGTGAAGGCGCTGATGGGAGATACCTCCGACAATGTGCCGGGAGTCCCTTCAATAGGTGAAAAGACGGCTACAAAGATAATACAGGAATACCACTCTATAGAAAATGCAATTGAGCATGTGAGTGAGCTGAAACCTCCGAGAGCATCAAAGGCACTTTCTGAAAATATTGAAGAAGCCAAGTTTTCAAAGATGCTTGTTACAATAGTCACAGATGCTCCTATAGATACCGATATTTCAGATATGGCGGTCGGAAATCTGTATACAAAAGAAAGTCTTGAATGGATAAATAAATTAGAGTTCAAATCATTTTTAAAAAGATATGAGAATGTAGAAACCGCCGCAAGTATAGAGCTTGATATAAGCGATATTACAGATTTGAATGATTGGAACACTCTTTATGAGAAGTTAAAGTTCGCAAATGAATTCGGAATCGCCATATGTTTTGATGAGACTGTGATAAAGAGTTATACACTAAGTAATCTTTATGCAATTTCAATCACCTTGGATAATAGGACATATCTTATAAAAGATATTGTGGGAATTGATGATATTTTGGAGCGGATTATCTGTCTGGATGCAAAAAAATATATACTTTCTCTAAAGCCTCTTATAAAGCAGGTAAAGGATATGAAACTTGCAAAGAATTTTTATGATTTGTCTGTGGCCGCATATCTTATCAATCCGCTTAAGGACAGTTATTTTGTGGAAGATATTGCAAGAGACTATATGGGAAGCAGCGTTTCTTCAAAGACTGAGATGATCGGAAAGTCAAAGCTTGGTGAAGTATTAAGGTTCAATGATGAAAAAGCGAAAAAGTACTTTGCAAGTGAAAGCCATGTGGCACTGTTTGCAAGTGACAGCTTGATTAAAAAGCTTAATGAGCTTGAACTTACGAAATTATATGAAGATGTGGAGATGCCGCTTATATATTCTCTTGCCAAGATGGAAAATACCGGAGTAAGGGTGGATGAAAAGAGACTAAAATCCTATGCGGATACACTTCTTGAAAAGATATCAAAGCTTGAAACAAGTATTACGGATAAGGCCGGAGAGAGCTTTAATATAAATTCGCCTAAGCAGCTTGGAGAGATACTTTTCGGCAAATTGAAGCTCTCAGGCGGAAAGAAGACAAAGACGGGATATTCCACGGCGGCTGATGTACTTGAAAAGCTTGCTCCCGAGCATGAGATAATAAGAGATATACTTGAATATCGTCAGCTTACAAAGCTTAATTCCACTTATGCTACAGGACTTGCAGGCTATATAAGGGATGACGGACGTATACA
>NZ_DBHIEQ010000009.1:48121-94450 GCF_057250505.1 Lachnoanaerobaculum sp.
TCAATCAGCCAATCACCGCCACGGGAAGAATCTCATCTACAGACCCGAACCTGCAAAATATTCCTGTAAGGACAGAGATGGGAAGCAAAATAAGAGATATCTTTGTACCTAAAGAAGGCTATGTGTTTGTGGATGCGGACTACTCACAGATAGAACTTAGAGTTCTGGCTTCAATGTCGGGAGATGAAAAGCTTATAGAAAGCTATCATATGGCGACAGATATTCATGCGGCTACGGCTGCCAAGGTATTTCATGTGCCTCTTGATGAGGTGACACCTGAACTTAGAAGAAATGCCAAGGCTGTAAACTTCGGAGTGGTATACGGCATATCGGCATTCGGACTCTCCGAGGACCTAAGTATTTCAAGGAAAGAGGCGCTTGATTATATCAACAATTATTTCAAAATCTATGAAGGTGTAAAGAAATTCTTAGACAAGCAGGTGGCTGATGCCAAGGAAAAGGGCTATGTAAAGACTATGTTCGGCAGAATAAGGCCTATACCTGAGATAAAAAGCTCAAACTTTATGACAAGATCCTTTGGTGACAGAGTGGCGATGAACTCGCCGATACAGGGAAGTGCTGCCGATATTATGAAGATTGCTATGATAAAGGTGGATGAGGCGCTTGATAAGAGCGGATATGATGCGGATATTGTACTTCAAATCCACGATGAGCTTTTGGTGGAAGTAAGAGAAGATGAGGCCGACAAGGTAAAAGAACTTGTGGAAAAGTCAATGAGAGAGGCTGTCAGTCTTAAGGTTCCGCTTGAGGTGGACGCACATATCGGCAAGACATGGCTGGAGGCAAAGTAATGAATATTTTGCTCTTGGGAGGTATCGGTTCAGGTAAAAGTGAAGCATTAAAGATACTTAAAGAAGAACATAACGCAAACATTATTGAGGCCGATAAGGTGGCACATTTTTTGTATGAAAAGGATAGGGCAGGATACACTGCCCTAAAGTCTTTATTCGGCGATACTATATTGGACGATAAAAAAGATATTGATAGAAAAAAATTAGGTGATATACTTTACTATGATAAAGACAAACTACGTAAAGTAGATGAAATAATACATCCGTTAGTAAATGCTGAAATAAAAAAAAGACTTTTAGATAACAGGTTGAATGTGGTGGAGCAGGCGCTTATGCCTGATGAAAACTTCTATGATTCTGTCTGGTATCTGTATACAGATATAGAGATAAGAATAAAAAGACTGATGTTATCAAGAGGTTTAAGCAGAGAAAGAATAGAGACAATAATATCAAAACAGCCTAAAGAATCTGATTTTGAGTCTATTGCCGATAAAATTATAAAAAATAACGGAGACAAGTCTGAATTGGAGAAAAATATAAGAGAGGCTTTGAGGTGACGTATTGAGACTGGTAAGCTTGGCAAGCGGTAGCGACGGAAATTCCACATATATCGGCAGTGAAAAGACGCATATATTGGTAGATGCCGGTATATCAAATAAGAAAATAGAGACAAGGTTAAATGAACTTGGGCTTTGCAGCAAGGATATCTCAGGAGTATTTTTGACACATGAGCACAGTGACCATATAGCGGGACTTGAAGTATTTGTAAGAAAAAATGAGATACCTGTTTTTGCATCAAGGGGTACACTTGATTATTTGAAGGACAGAGACAAATACTCAAGGATTTCAGATTATTTTAATATCGTAGATTCAAAAAATAATATCATTTTGGGAGACCTCAATATAAAGGCGTTTGATATTGACCACGACGCAAACGAGCCGTTCGGATACAGAGTGGAATGCGGTAATAAAAAGATAGCCGTGGCTACAGACCTTGGAAGATATACAAAGGATATTGTAAAAAATCTTTCAGACTTGGATGCACTGCTTGTAGAGGCGAACCACGATATCAGAATGCTTGAGACAGGTCCGTACCCTTATGAACTTAAGAGGAGAATCCTAAGCAATAAGGGGCATCTTTCAAATGAGAATTCAGGTAAGTTGATATGTGAGATATTAAATGATAAGATAAAAAAGATTTTCTTGGGACATTTGTCGGATAAGAACAATCTGCCTGAGCTTGCGCTTGAAAGTGTAAGGTTTGAAATTTTTGCAGATGACAGACACTACAATCCTAAGGATTTTGATATAGAAGTGGCAAAAAGAGATGCGCTCTCGGGAGTTTGCTACGTGTAGTGATATTTAGAAATGGAGAAGTTTATGAACAAGGTAATAATAACTGTAGTAGGTAAGGATACAGTAGGTATTATAGCGAAGGTATGTACATATCTGGCTGAGAATAAGATAAATATACTTGATATATCACAGACCATAGTAAGCGGCTACTTTAATATGATGATGATTACAGATATGGAAAATGCAAGTGTGGACTTTGAAAAAACAGTGGAAGATTTGGATGCTCTTGGGGACGGTATCGGGGTAAAGATAAAGGCACAAAAAGAAGAAATTTTTGAATCAATGCACAGACTCTAGGAGGAAACTATGTTTGATATGTTTGAAGTAATAGAGACCAACAACATGATAGACAAAGATCTGTTGGATGTCAGAACTATTACAATCGGTATAAGCTTACTGGACTGTATTGATACAGACCTTAATAAACTTTGTGACAATATTTATAATAAAATTACAAATGTGGCAAAGAACCTTGTAAAGGTGGGAGATGATATCTCAAGAGATTTCGGTGTGCCTATTGTAAATAAAAGAATATCGGTTACCCCTATGGCTTTAATAGGCGGCAGTGCCTGTAAGAGTGTAAACGACTTTGTTAAGATAGCAAAGACTCTTGATAAAGCGGCAAAGGATACAGGTGTAAATTTCCTCGGAGGATATTCGGCCGTAGTATCAAAGGGTATAACTGCGGCGGACAGACTTTTGATGGAGTCCATACCTCAGGCGCTTAATGAGACTGATTTTGTATGCAGCTCGGTAAACTTAGGTTCTACAAAGACAGGCCTTAACATGGATGCTGTCAGACTTATGGGTAAGATAGTAAAAGAAACAGCAAAGATTACAGCGGACAGAGATTCTATCGGATGTGCAAAGCTTGTGGTATTTTGCAATGCTCCTGATGACAATCCGTTTATGGCAGGGGCATTCCACGGGGGGACCGAGGCGGGGGGCGTTATAAATTTAGGGGTGAGCGGGACGGGAGTAGTAAGAGCGGCTCTTAAGCAAGCCAGAGACAAGGACTTTGAGGTACTTTGTGAGACTATAAAAAAGACCGCGTTTAAGATAACCAGAGTCGGACAGCTTGTGGCAAGAGAAGCTTCAAAAAGGCTCGGAATACCTTTCGGAATCATCGACCTTTCACTTGCACCTACTCCTTCAGTAGGTGATTCCGTAGCGGAAATCTTACAGGAGATAGGTCTTGAGAGAGTGGGAGCGCCGGGAACTACGGCGGCACTTGCTCTTTTAAACGATCAGGTCAAAAAGGGCGGTGTAATGGCTTCTTCATATGTCGGAGGACTTTCAGGTGCGTTTATACCTGTTTCTGAGGATCAGGGTATGATTGACGCGGTGAATGCAGGTGCTTTGACCTTAGAAAAGCTTGAGGCGATGACCTGTGTTTGTTCTGTAGGTCTTGATATGATTGCAATACCGGGAGATACTTCGGAAGAGACTATCGCGGGAATCATTGCGGATGAGGCCGCTATAGGTATGATAAATCAAAAGACTACAGCTGTCAGAGTAATCCCGGTTATAGGAAAGGGAGAAGGAGAAGTGGTTGAGTTCGGAGGACTTTTAGGTTACGCTCCGATAATGTCTGTAAACGGCTTTTCCTGTGAGAAGTTTGTAAACAGAGGAGGCAGAATACCTGCTCCTATACACAGTTTTAAGAACTGACATAAAACAAAGGCTGTTGCAAAAAGTGCAACAGCCTTTGTTTTACTTTATCATCTTAAATCCCGGGAAGTAGCGGAAGATTACCTTTGCGATTATCTTATCCTTGTGTACAAAAGGGTGGACCCAACGCCTTGAGTCCGCGGAATTGTTCCTGTTGTCTCCCATACAGAAGTATGAGTCTTCAGGTACTTCAAAGTGCATCGGTGCCTCAGGAATCATAGGCTCTTTTATATAATCTTCTTCAAGCGGAGTCTCGGAGTTGTTTAAGTATACCTTGCCGTCTTTTATATCAACAACATCTCCCGGCTCACCGATAATTCGCTTCACATAGTAAAGACTCTCATCGTCAGGGAACTTGAATATTATAACATCACCGCGCTTAGGCTCCTGGAAAAGATATGTAAGTCTGAAGCCGACCACTCTGTCACCTGTCATTATTGTGTTCTCCATAGATGCTGAAGGAACTCTTGAGTTTGCTATAATAAAGAGGTTTAGAACCAGCGCTATTACGGCAGCCACCACTATTATGGAAATCCAACTGAAGATTTCTTTTACAACATCAAAATCTGAATTCTTATTCATTATCTTCTCCAATCCGTTTTTAACATAGTCTTTAAAACTTCTACTATTTTACGCTAATTAAAAGTAGAATACAACCAAATGATAATATAATTATGAAAATAGTAATAAACATTTTTTTAAAAACGCAAGTATAAAACATTATATGATAATAATCACATTTATATTGAGTAGCTTATAACATTTGCTTTTAACTTTGGCAAAAGAATAGTATAATCTATATAAATGTTATGGAGAGGATAAGCGGCAGTATCTTATCTGAACTATTACTCATATTGTAGGAAGAAAGGTTAGGCTATGGATAAGAATTTATATGATTTGATGGATTGGGCAGCAATAGAAGAAATCACTTATTCTGAATGTGACAGACCGAAAAAGATTCTTGGTTCACATAAGGTGGAAAACGGTTTTTTGGTTCAGACTTTTATACCTCATGCAAAGAGTGTTGAATTGTTGATTGACGGCAATAAAAATCCTGTTGCTATGGAATGTGCGGATGAAGCGGGATTTTTTGCATGTCTTGTAGGTAGAAGCAAGGAGTTTAAGTATCAGTTTATAGTGACATATGATAACGATACCGTGCAAACAATCTATGATCCATATTCTTTTGACAGTATTTATACAGAGGAAGATTTGTCAAAGTTTGAGGCGGGAATAAACTATGAGATTTATGAAAAAATGGGTGCCAAGCATATGACGCTGTCAGGGGTGGAAGGCGTAAATTTCTCGGTTTGGGCGCCTGAAGCTATGAGAGTGTCTGTAGTAGGTGATTTTAACCTGTGGGACGGCAGAAGGCATCAGATGAACAAGCTTGGAGACTTCGGAGTATATGAACTGTTCATACCGGGGTTGAAAGCCGGAGACCTTTATAAGTTTGAAATAAAAACTATGAAGGGAGAGCCGATGTTGAAAGCGGATCCGTATGCTTTCTACTCCGAACTTCGCCCGAATACTGCAAGCATAGTAGCCGATATTTCAGGATTTGAATGGAGCGATGAGGACTGGATGAAAAACAGAGATGTATTCCAGTCCACAGAGACTGATAAATCTCCTGCAATGAATATATATGAGTTGCACCTCGGCTCATGGATAAGAAAAGAGATGCAGTATGATGAAAGCGGTGAAGAAGTAAACGGTTCGGTATTCTATAACTACCGTGAGATAGCACCGAAACTTGCCACCTATGTTAAGAAGATGAACTATACACATATAGAGCTTATGCCGATTATGGAACACCCTCTTGACGGAAGCTGGGGATATCAGGTGACGGGATATTACAGTCCTACAAGCAGATACGGTACTCCGGATGATTTTATGTATTTTATGAACTATATGCATAAGAAGAATATTGGTGTAATACTTGACTGGGTTCCGGCACATTTCCCGAGAGATCTGCACGGACTGGGTTGCTTTGACGGCAGCCATGTATATGAACATCCGGATCCTAGAAGAGGTTCACATCCGCACTGGGGTACTTTGATATACAACTATGCAAGACCGCAGGTCAGCAACTTCCTTATTGCAAACGCACTTTTCTGGGCTGAAAAGTACCATGTGGACGGTATAAGAATGGATGCGGTAGCTTCCATGCTCTACCTTGACTACGGCAAGAATGCCGGAGAGTGGTTGCCGAATATATACGGCGGCAATGAAAATTTGGATGCGATAGAGTTTTTGAAGCATCTTAATTCAATATACAAGAAAAAACATCCTTCAAGTCTTTTGATTGCCGAGGAGTCTACAGCATGGCCGAAGATTACAGGTGATTTAAAGGACGGCGGACTCGGATTTGACTACAAGTGGAACATGGGTTGGATGAACGACTTCCTTGAGTTTATGAAGCTTGACCCTTATTTTAGAAGCGGAGACTACAACGGACTTACATTCTCATTACTTTATGCATACAGTGAGAACTTTATATTGGTACTCAGTCATGACGAGGTGGTACACGGTAAGGCGACTCTTGCAGGAAAGATGCCGGGTGCAACTCAGGAGGAGAAGTTTAACAATCTGAGAGTGGCATACGGATTTATGATGACACATCCCGGAAAGAAGCTTTTGTTTATGGGACAGGAGTTCGGACAGATGAACGAGTGGAATGAGGATGTATCACTTGAGTGGAATCTGCTTGAGTATGAAAACCACAAAAAGATGCAAAGATACTCAAAGGCACTCAATAAGCTTTATCTGGACTATCCTGCACTGTATAAGCTTGACTACAATCCTGACGGATTTGAGTGGATAAACTGTACTTCAAAGGATGAGACAATTGTAGTATTCTTAAGAAAGACCGAAAAAGAAGAGGATACTCTGGTAGTGGTATGCAATTTCACACCGGTAGTATATGAAAGAGAAATAGGAGTTCCTTATAAGGGTACTTATACGGAGATTTTCAATTCGGATGATAAGAAGTTTGGCGGAAGCGGAGTAGGAAATAAGAGAGCGAAAAAGTCCGTTAAGAAAAAGGTGGACGGAAGAGAAAACTCCCTTAAGATTAAGGTTCCTCCAATGGCAATGGTAGTATTTAAGTGGGATAAATAGTGATTTTTAATATTTTTAAATTATGTAGAGCCGGGATTTGTCTGACAAGCGTGACGGATTCCGGCTTGCCGAGTATATCGGAAAGTGATGTGGCGGAATCTGTAGCCAATGATATTCAAAAGCTTAAGCCGAGTGTGATGATGGAAACCTTAAAGAAGTTCTATCCTTTCTTTCTTGCACTGGTATATGACATAGTAATAGTGATTATTACATTTTTTATAGCAAGTCAGGTTATCAGACTTTTATCAAAGATGCTTGATAAGTTCTTAAAAAAGATAAATATTGATATAGCCGTAAGGATATTTTTGTTGTCCACAATGAAAGTGGCACTGTATGCCTTGGTTGTACTGGGACTTGCGGAAAGAATCGGTATAAGCAGTGCGTCCATAGTGGCAATACTCGGTTCTGCAGGTGTTGCGATAGGTTTGGCATGGCAGGGCAGTCTAAGTAACTTTGCCGGCGGAATGATTATACTTTTCAGTCATCCTTTCAGCAGAGGAGATTATATCATTACCCCGAAGGCCGAGGGTATTGTAGATACCATAGGTATAATATATACGGTACTTTTGACACCGGATAACAAAAGAATATCCATACCCAACGGTGCGTTGGCAAATGATGTCATCACCAATGTTACGGCAAACGATATCAGGCGAATAGATATAAAGGTGGGAGTATCATATAACACCGATATCAGAAAAGCGAAAAAGCTTATAAAAGAAGCATTTGATGAAAACGGATTGATACTTAAGGACAAGGATATAGTTTCGTATGTGGATGATTTGGCATCTTCCGCCGTTATGCTTGGCGGTATGGCATGGTGCAATACAGGAGACTATTTGACTGCAAAGTGGGCAATAGTCGAAGAAATCAAGATAAAGTTTGATAAAAACGGTATCGAGATACCTTATGACCAGCTCGAAGTACATATAAATGAATCAAAGGGATCTACAAATCAGAACAAAGTAGAATTACTTTAGTGTAGTAGAGAAATAAAGTGTTGACAGATATACTTTAGTGTGCTACCATAAGAAAGTGTTAAGACAAAGCAACAAAGCAAAGAAAGTAATGAGGTGTATTATGAAGAAAATTTATTTGTTTGGAGTATTGGCGGCACTTATGTTGGCAGGTTGTTCTACCGCAAAGACAACCGAGAGCACATCTGCATCTGCAGAAACAAGTAAAACTGCAAGCGAGAGCAGCGAAGCAGTGAAAACGGACAGTAAGAATACTTTTACTGTAGGATTTGATCAGGACTTTCCTCCGATGGGATTTGTAGGAGATGACGGACAGTTTACAGGATTTGACCTTGAAGTGGCTGCCGAGGTTGCAAAGAGAATGGGCAAGGAGATAAAGTATCAGCCTATAGCTTGGGATGCAAAGGATATGGAGCTTTCATCAGGCACTATAGACTGTATTTGGAACGGCTTCAGTATACAGGGAAGAGAAGATAAGTATACATGGTCAAAACCTTATATGAAAAACGATCAGGTATTTGTAGTAAAATCCGATTCGGGTATAGATTCAATAGAGGATCTTGCAGGTAAGAAGGTTGAAGTACAGACAGATTCTTCAGCAGAGGCCGCATTAAAAGAAGACCCTGATATGGTAAAGACATTCGGAAACCTTCAGACTGTAGCTGATTACAACACCGGATTTATGGACCTTGATATGGGCGGCGTTGATGCTATAGCAATGGACAGTGTGGTAGCAAACTATCAGATTACAAAAAGAGGCGGAAACAGCTTTACAGTGCTTGATACACCGCTTGCAAGTGAAGAGTACGGTGTAGGATTTAAGCTCGGTAATGAGGCTTTGAGAGATGAAGTTCAGGCAAAGCTTGATGAGATGAAAGCCGATGGAAGCTTGAAGACTATTTCAGAGAAGTGGTTTGGTAAGGATGTTACTACTTTAGAGTAATGTAAGAGACGCTGACAGTTCATCTGCCGGCGTTTTTTATGCACAATATATCTTATAGGAGAATTTATGAATGTTCTTAATATTGCAGCAAAGCTTGCACCGGGTATGCTTGTAAGTATACAGATATTCCTGGTCACATTGATATTTTCGCTTCCGCTTGGACTTTTGGTTGCATTCGGAAGAATGAGCAAAATAAAAACGGTATCTTATCTGTGTAAGATTTATATATCTATAATGCGCGGTACGCCGCTTATGTTACAGCTTATGGTGGTGTATTTCGGACCTTATTATATCTTCGGAGTATCAATTTCGGGAAGCTATCGTATGGTGGCTACCATAATAGGTTTTGTAATAAACTATGCCGCATACTTTGCGGAGATATACAGAAGCGGAATCCAGTCAATGCCTGCCGGACAGTATGAAGCTGCAAAAATATTGGGATATAGTAAATCTCAAACCTTCTTTGTTATCATATTGCCGCAGGTGATAAAGAGAATATTGCCTTCTGTAACCAATGAGGTAATAACCTTGGTAAAGGATACTTCACTTGCATTTACAATAAGTGTGGCGGAGATGTTCACTATGGCAAAGGCGCTGGCAAGCAGTACTACAAGTATGTATCCTTTTGTATGTGCGGCACTGTTTTATTATATATTTAACGGTATCGTTGCATTTGTAATGGAGTTTATTGAGAAGAAATTGGAATATTATAAGTAGGTGATTATGTCATTATTAAGTATGAAGTCGGTAAAAAAGTCCTTTGACGGAGTGGAGATATTAAAGGATATTTCACTGGAAGTCGGTGAAGGTGAGATTTTAAGTATTATAGGTCCTTCAGGTTCAGGTAAGTCTACACTGTTACGCTGTGCCACACTGCTTGAAAATATGGATGACGGTGAACTTAGCTACAACGGAAATTCGGTTTGTAAAAGTGTGGCCGGAAAATCGGTTTATGAGAGTCCTGCAACTTTGAAAAAGATTTCAGAGTGTTTCGGGCTTGTATTTCAAAACTTCAATCTTTTCCCACATATGAATGTACTGCAAAATATCTGTGATGCACCGATAAGAGTACAAAGAAGAGATAAAGCAAGCGTGAAAAAAGAGGCTTTTGAACTACTTAAGAAAATGGGACTTTCAGACAGAGCCGATGCTTACCCGTATCAGCTTTCAGGCGGACAGTCACAGAGAGTGGCGATAGCCAGAGCATTGGCACTCAATCCGAAGATTTTGTTTTTTGACGAACCGACCTCGGCGCTTGATCCGGAGTTGACAGGAGAGGTTTTAAAGGTTATAAAGCCTTTATCGGATCTGAATATTGCAATGGTCATAGTCACTCATGAGATGGCTTTTGCAAAAGAGATTTCAGATAAGGTTATTTTCATGTCGGGAGGTGTTATAGTGGAATCCGGAACTCCGGATGTGGTATTTGCATCGGACAATGAAAAGACAAAGAACTTTATAGGGGCATTAAACAAATAGACGGAAGGTGAAGAAATGAAATATATAGTGGTACTTGGCGACGGAATGGCCGACAGAGATATAAAGGAGCTTGGCAATAAGACAATACTTGATGTGGCAAAAAAGCCGAATATTGACGGCCTAAAGGGCATAATGGGTATGGTAAAAACAGTTCCGGATACATTAAAGCCCGGTAGCGATGTGGCCAACCTTGCCGTAATGGGTTATAACCCTTTGGAGTGCTATACGGGGCGTTCTCCGCTTGAGGCCGTAAGTATCGGAATAAAGATGAAAGATAGTGATGTGGCAATCAGATGTAACCTTGTTACACTCTCGGATGAAGATGATATAACAAAAAGAAAGATGCTTGACTACTCGGCAGGGGAAATATCAACAGATGAGGCAAAGGAGCTTATAAAGTCTGTGGAAGAAGCGCTTGGAGACAGCGAGTTTAAATTTTATCCGGGAATCTCATACAGACATTGTCTCATTTGGGATAAAGGTCAGACAGGGCTTAATCTGACACCGCCACATGATATTTCAGACAGAGTTATAGGAGAGTATCTGCCGAATAATGATAAGATTTTTAATCTTATGGAAAAAAGCTATGATATATTAAAAAATCATCCTGTAAATATAAAAAGAATAAAAGAAGGTAAGAACCCTGCAAACTCCATATGGCTTTGGGGTGAAGGCAAGAAGCCTCGAATAGAGAATTTTAAAGAAAAGACAGGACTTAAGGGTGCTGTAATCTCCGCCGTTGACCTTATAAAGGGCATAGGAATCAGTGCAGGTATGGAAAGCATTGATGTGGAGGGTGCAACAGGTACTCTTGATACCAACTATGAGGGAAAGCTTGAGGCCGCTAAAAAGACATTGTTAAAAGACGGCAACGACTTTGTGTATATTCACCTTGAAGGACCGGATGAATGTGGACATCACGGTGATATAGAGGGTAAGATTTTAGCGGTTGAAAGAATTGATAAGAATATAGTGGGACCGCTTTGTAAGGCACTAAGGGATGCCGGTGAGGATTTTGCAATGCTTATAATGCCGGATCACCCTACTCCTATTGAGACCAAGACTCACTCATCAGATCCTATTCCTTTTAAAATCTACAGATCAAATGATGAGAAGGGAAGTTTAGAGGTATATAGCGAAAAGAACGCTGCAAGGAGCGGCATATTTATAGAAGACGGATACACTTTATTGACAAAATTTATAAATAATGATATACAGAATCTATAGATAAAATATTAACTGTTAATAACGGAGGGCAGGTATGGAAAGAAATAAACTTAATGTAGCGTTCGGATTTGGAATATTTGGTGTTTTTTTCTTAAGCGGTATAATATTGTTAAGTACCAACTTTATCAGCCGGTCATTGACATTTGTAGTAATGAGCAATATGAATTATATGACGGATATTCCTGCTATAAATGAACCGATATTATTTGTATTAAGCATTGTATGTTTCATTGTATCATTTATAGCAATGATAAAGAGTATATTGTTGTTAAAAGAAGGATGCTGATATTTATATACTTGATATATAGTTTTTATTACTATATACTAATGTTATGGAAACCAATATTGAAATTATAAATGATATGATAAAGCATTTTGAAAAGCTTGATATTGTAAAGTCTGAGGATATTCCCGACATATCGCTTTATATGGATCAGATGACAAGTTTCATAGATGAGAAGTTGAGAAGTTTTAAAAAAGAGGAGGATGATAAGCTTCTTACAAAGACTATGATCAACAACTATACCAAGAACAAGCTTTTGCCGCCTTCAGATAAGAAGAAGTATACAAAGGACCATGTGATGCTGCTTATCCTTATATATTTTTATAAAAATGTGCTTTCATTTGCCGATATAAAGAGTCTGTGCGACCTAAGTATATATGACAGTTTTGAAAAAGAGGACGGCTCACTTTCAAAGCTGTATGATATTTTGGTAAGTATGGAGTCCGATAAAAAAGATGCGATTATATCCGATTTAAGGGATAGACTTGAGTCTGCGAAGAAAAAGTCAAAAGACTTTAACAGTGAAAGTGTTGAGTTATTCACATTTTTATCGGATATTGTATTAGAAGTATATTTTAAACAACATCTTATTGAGTATATTTTAAATAAATTATAATGCAAGCGTCAAAATATCTTTATTTCTATATATACTTATATAAAAATAACATATAAAAGATATGAATTAGTAAGAAAATTTTAACTATACATGAGACCTTAAATTAAATATACTTAGAGTACAAAGACAGCTTGACTGTGAAAATATAAGGAGGAATGTATGAGGTTAGCTAAGAAATTGGCGATTTTCGGGACGGTCTTAGTATGCTCATTTGCGGCTATGCCTGTATATGCGGCGAATAAGACCATCAGTTCAGTTGGAATAAAAGTAAATACGGATTTGGATATAGGAGACAATACAGACACACTCAGTATCAACTACGGAGGCAATTCAGGCGGAGATATTAATGTATATACCGCATCGGACAGGTTCAATGTGGTGGATGCGGAGATTACAAGCGGAAAGAAGCGGCTTAATATAGGAGATGAGATAAAGCTTAAGATTACACTTGAGCCTGCAAGCGATTATTCCTTTAAGGGGACTTATTCATCATCCAATATAAGCGTTACCGGAGGTAAGTATCTTTCATCTTCAAAAAAAGACGGTGACTTGGTTGTGGCTGTTAAGTTAAATCCTATAAAGGGCACATATGAGCAGCCAGAGGATGTGGAGTGGAAGGACAGCGGCATAGGTATTGCCAAATGGGATGAGCCTTCGGGAACTTCAGGATATTACGAGTTGATACTGCTTCGCGGAAGCACACAGGTTACAAAGGTGGAAAATTTCAAGGGTAACAGCTACAGCTTTAGAAACGATATGACACAAAAAGGTACATATAAGTTCAAAATCAGAACCGTAAGTCATGGTGACGACTACGGCAGAAGTTCGGACTGGGTGACTTCAGATGAGTTTTATCTGGACGAGAGCAATGTATCAAAGGGCAATAACAGCTCTTCAAATCAGGTCGGAAACAGTGTAGGCTGGAACAAGTCGGGAGATACATGGTATTTCAGATTCCCTGACGGAAGCCTTAAGACAAACGGATGGGAATATATAGGAGATAAGTGGTATCTTTTTGACGACTCGGGCAGAATGCTTACAGGTTGGCAAAAGAGAGACGGTGAGTACTACTATTTGAACTCATCAGGTCAGATGACGATGGGATGGCAGCAGTCAAACGGCAAGTGGTATTACTTAAACGCGGAGGTGCCGAGAGGTAAGATGTTAAGCAACACATGGCTTCACAGCAGTGACGGCAAGTACTATTACTTGGACAGTAACGGTGCTATGTGTGAGAAGTGGACACAGATTGGCGGAAACTGGTATTATTTCTATCCGGGTTCGGGATTTATGGCTACAAACACTACAATTGATTCATTCAGACTGGGCGCAAACGGTGCCTGGATAAGATAAAAACGGGGCGAAAGCCCCGTTTTTTATAAATCTTTGAAATGAAATTCTTTTTTACCGTCTGCATAGTCGGCTACAATATCGCCGTTGCCGTAAAGCTTATACTTGTAGGTGCAAAGTCCTTCAAGACCTACAGGTCCTCTGGCATGGAGTTTTCCGGTACTGATTCCGACCTCGGCACCGAAACCGTATCTGAAACCGTCTGCAAATCTGGTTGAGCAGTTTTTGTATACATTTGCGGAGTCGACTCTGTTCATAAAATAGTCGGCATTTGAATCTATATTTGTGAGTATGGCGTCAGTATGATGTGAGCCGTAGGTATTGATATGATTTATCGCCTCGTCAATGTTACCAACCGTCTTTACATTGACAGTCTTTTCAAGGTACTCGGTATGAAAAGAGTTGTCTGTAGCAAGGACTGCATTATCAAATTTATCTATGATATTCTCATGTGCAAATACCTTGATTTTCGCATCGTTAAATGCTTTATTTAAGCTCGGGAAAAGCTTATCTACAGCATTTTTGTGAACCAGTATTGTCTCTGTAGTATTGCAGGCTGAAGGATACTGAGTCTTTGCATCCACCAAAATTTTTACGGATTTGTCAAGGTCAAACTCTTCGTCCACATAGGTGTGGCATATTCCGTCGGCGTGTCCCATTACAGGAATACTTGTGTTGTCCATAATATATTTTACAAAGGAATTTGAACCCCTCGGTATAAGCAAGTCCACATATTCATAACAGGAAAGCAGCTCGCTTACATCACTTCTGGCCTCAAGCTGAACAAGTGCATGCTCAGGAAGGTTTGAATCTTTGACGGCTCTTTTTATACTTTCAAATAAAGCTCTGTTTGTAAGCAAAGCCTCGCTGCCGCCCTTAAGTATGGCTGCATTACCGCTCTTTATGCAAAGTGAAGCAATCTGAACCAATGCATCAGGTCTTGCCTCAAATATAACACCTATAACACCAATAGGAGTGGTGGTTCTTGTAAGTACCAATCCCTCATCAAGTTCTCTTTTGAGAGTGATCTTTCCGATAGGGTCGGCCATCTTTATAAGGTCGTTGATTCCCGCTATAACGGTATCCATCTTATGCTCGTCAAACAAAAGCCTTGACAGGATGGAAGATGAGATATTTTCAAGACGGGCGTTTTCGATATCTCTCTTATTTTCATCCAATATATGTTCTTTATCTTTTTTGAGATTCTCAATAATATTTTTTAAGCAGGTATTTCTCATCTCATTGCTGCTTGCCATAAGCAAAAATGAGTCCGCTTTTACTTCTTTTGCAATTTCTTTCATAACTCTCCTTATTTAAAAACTGATTGTACCAGCACCATATAAAGTATTGTACCGGCGGATATGGATAAAATCATCTGTCTTTTCCAAAAATGAAGAAAAACTATAACTGCAATACATATGGCCTCGGGGATTGCGTGGTTGTCATTAAATACCGACACATCCTTAAGCGAATATACCACTAAAAGTCCAAGTACTGCAGCCGGAAGCACTTTTCCGAGGTACTTTATATATTTCGGAGTTTCCTTATTTGCAGGAAAAGCGATAAATGGCAAAAATCTTGTAATCATAGTCGCTATTGCCACGACTGCAATTATAATTATATGTTGTATTGTATTCATTTATCACTAAACCTTCCTCGCATCAGTGTCAGAGCCGCCAATATAATCAACATTGACGGTATTATAAAGTTGGTACCTTTGAATATAATCAGGCAAATAAACGATACACTCAGTCCTATAATTGAAGCGGTGTGATTTTTTTCTTTAAGCCAATTCTCCAAAAATATTACGACAAAGAGTGCGGTCATAACAAATTCAATGCCTTTTGTATCAAAAGGTATAAAGCTTCCGAAGATGCCTCCCAATGTAGCGCCGGCGACCCAATAAAATTGGTTTAATAAGGTCACAAAGAACATAAACCACCCCTTGTCAATACCTTTAGGTATGTCGACAGTGGCGTTGATAGAAAATGATTCGTCACACATTCCGTATATCAGGTAGTATTTTTTAAGACCGGGTATATTGTACTTTTCAAGCATGGACAGCCCGTAGAACAGATGCCTTGCATTTATCATAAGCGTGAGGAAAAATATATTTATAGGGTCAAAGTTGCCAAGCAACCATGAAACGGTGGCAAACTCTACAGAGCCGGCAAATATTATAAAGCTCATAAACATCGGGTACAGGAAGTTAAATCCTGAGCGATTCATATATATGCCGTAGGCGGTACCTAAAAATAAAAATCCTGCCAAAATAGGTATAGTATTCGGAAAGGCTGCAAAAAATGCCGACTTTATTTGTTTTTGCATATAACTCCTAAAAACAAAAATGCATACCCATATGCGGGTATGCACTGTTTGATTTATTTCTTTAAATCCTCAACAATCTTATCAGCCATAGCGACTACTTCATCATACTGTGCATCTTTTAAAAGTGACTTTATACTGATTGTTTCATCCGCTATATTCACCTTCTTTAACTGGCCGATTATTTCACGCATTCCCTTACCGGCTGTAAGCGCCCAAGATCCGTTCTCAACTACGAACACATCTCTGTTTTGGAAGTTGTGTGCTACAAGGTCCATAAGGAAGTTCTCCATAGGTGTGAATATACCGCCGTTATAGGAAGAAGCGGCAAACACAAGAACCTTTGCCCTGAACGCCTCTGACAGCAGGTAAGAAACATCAATTGAAGAAATATCATATACCTTGGTATTTCTTACACCTCTTTGTGCCAAAAGAGTGGCAAGCAAGGTCGCAAAATCTTCAGTATGTCCGTATACGGAACCTGAGTAGATTACAACTTCGTTATCTTCAGGAGTATATGAACCCCAAGTCTCGTACTTCTTTATACAAGCCTGAATATCTTCTTTTGTTCTGAATACCGGACCGTGCAGTGAACAAATAATCTCAATATCCAGATCTGAAAGTTTCTTTAAGATATTCATAACCTGTAGACCGAATTTGCCGACAATATTTGCGTAGTATCTTCTTGATTCGGAATTCCACTCAGACTGATAGTTCAGCTCATCTGCAAAAATATTTCCTGACAATGCACCGAAACTTCCAAAAGCATCTGAAGAAAAGAGTACTTTCAGCTTTTCATCATATACCATCATTACCTCAGGCCAGTGAACCATCGGTGCAAAGAAGAACTTGAAACTATGCTCACCTGTGCTTAAACTGTCACCTTCTTTTACTTCGTGGAATCTGTGATCAAGTGAAAAGTCGAAGAACTGACCTATCATAGCCTTGATTTTTGCATTACCTACTATCATCATATCGGGATGCATATTCAAAAGGTCGCCAAGTGTTGCGGCGTGGTCAGGTTCCATATGTGTTATTACCAGGTAGTCAAGGTGTCTGTCACCAAGTGTTGCTTCCAGATTTTCAAAGAATAAGCCCTCAACCGATCTGTCTACGGAATCAAAGAGTATGGTCTTCTCATCCAGTATAAGATATGAGTTGTAAGCCATTCCATAAGGAATAGGATAGGCATTCTCAAAAAGTCTCTGTCTTCTGTCACTGGCTCCTACATAATATAAATTATCCTTAATACATTGTTCCTGATGCATAATTCCTCCATATACAACATAGATATAAATATCTTTCCATTTAATTAACCTACTATAGTATAAAGCAAAAGTTTTTATTTGCAAGATATTTATCGTATACAATTTTATAAAATTTTATTTTTATAGGAATGATTTTTGTTTTTATGCTTTGCTATATTATATGAATATGGTATAATGGTGAACGGAAAATACAGGAAAATACATACGGAGGTTTTCACATGGCAAATAAGTGGGTATACCTTTTTACAGAAGGTAACGCAACAATGAGAAATCTTTTAGGCGGTAAGGGAGCAAACCTTGCAGAGATGACAAATCTCGGTTTGCCTGTACCACAGGGATTTACAATTACAACAGAGGCTTGTACACAGTACTATGAGGACGGCGAGAAGATTAACGATGAAATCATGGGCCAGATCATGGATCACATCAACAAGATGGAAGAGATCACAGGAAAGAAATTCGGTGATAAGGAAAATCCGCTTTTAGTTTCAGTTCGTTCAGGTGCAAGAGCATCTATGCCCGGTATGATGGATACTATTCTTAACCTTGGTCTTAATGAAGAGGTTGTAGAGGTTTTGGCTGAGAAGTCAGGCAACCCTAGATGGGCATATGACTGCTACAGAAGATTTATCCAGATGTTCTCGGACGTAGTTATGGAAGTAGGTAAGAAGTATTTTGAAGCTCTTATCGACGAGATGAAGAAGGAAAAGGGTGTTAAGCAGGACGTAGAGCTTACAGCTGAAGACTTAAAGGAACTTGCAAATCAGTTTAAGGCAGAGTACAAGGCAAAGATCGGAGAGGAGTTCCCTTCAGACCCTAAGGTACAGCTTGTTGAAGCTATCAAGGCCGTTTTCCGTTCATGGGATAACCCTCGTGCAAATGTATATCGTCGTGATAATGATATCCCTTATTCATGGGGTACAGCAGTTAACGTACAGATGATGGCATTCGGTAACATGGGTGACACATCAGGTACAGGTGTTGCATTTACAAGAGATCCTGCTACAGGTGAGAAGAAGCTTATGGGTGAGTTCCTTATGAACGCACAGGGCGAGGACGTTGTTGCAGGTGTTCGTACACCACAGCACATCGACCAGTTAAAGCAGGTAATGCCTGAAGTTTATGATCAGTTCGTAAAGATTTGTCATACACTTGAAGATCACTACAGAGATATGCAGGATATGGAGTTTACTATCGAGGACAGAAAGCTTTATATGTTGCAGACAAGAAACGGTAAGAGAACAGCATTTGCAGCACTTAAGATCGCATGTGACCTTGTAGATGAGGGCATGATTGACGAGGCCAAGGCTGTTTCTATGATAGAGCCTAGAAACCTTGACACACTTCTTCACCCTACATTCGATCCTGAGGCACTTAAGAAGGCTACACCTATCGGTAAGGGTCTTGCAGCTTCACCGGGTGCGGCAAGCGGACAGATCGTATTCACAGCTGAAGAGGCTAAGGAATGGGCAGATGCAGGAAAGAAGGTTGTTCTTGTAAGACTTGAGACATCACCTGAGGATATCGAAGGTATGAAGGCTTCACAGGGTATCCTTACAGTTCGTGGCGGTATGACATCACACGCAGCCGTTGTTGCTCGTGGTATGGGTACTTGCTGTGTATCAGGTGTGTCAGAGATTGTTATGGATGAAGAGAACAAGAAGTTCGAGCTTGGCGGAAAGACATTCCACGAGGGAGACGTTATCTCATTTGACGGTACAACAGGTAATATCTATGACGGCGCTATAGCTACAAGAGAAGCTCAGATAGCAGGTGAGTTCGGAAGAATAATGAGCTGGGCAGACAAGTACAGAAGACTTAAAGTTCGTACAAATGCGGATACACCACATGATGCAAAGAAGGCAAGAGAGCTTGGTGCTGAGGGTATCGGTCTTTGCCGTACAGAGCATATGTTCTTTGAGGGCGACAGAATAGACGCATTTAGAGAGATGATCTGTTCAGATACTGTAGAAGAGAGAGAGAAAGCTCTTGAGAAGATCTTACCTGTACAGCAGGGAGATTTCGAGAAGCTTTATGAGGCTCTTGAGGGTAACCCTGTTACTATCAGATTCCTTGATCCGCCTTTACATGAGTTCGTTCCTACAGAGGAAGCTGAGATTGAGAAGCTTGCACATACTCAGGGCAAGAGCGTAGCACAGATTAAGGCTATCATCGCTTCACTTCATGAGTTCAACCCTATGATGGGACACAGAGGTCTTCGTCTTGCAGTTACATATCCTGAGATTGCAGTTATGCAGACAAAGGCAGTTATCAGAGCCGCTATCAACGTAGCTAAGGCTCATCCTGATTGGAACCTTAAGCCTGAGATCATGATTCCGCTTTCATCAGACTCTAAGGAGCTTAAGTTCGTTAAGGATATCGTTGTAAAGACAGCTGACGAGGAGATTGCAAGAGCAGGCTCAGACATCAAGTACGAAGTAGGTACAATGATCGAGATCCCTAGAGCATGTCTTACAGCTGACGACATCGCTAAGGAAGCTGAGTTCTTCTGCTTCGGTACAAACGACCTTACACAGATGACATTCGGTTTCTCAAGAGATGATGCAGGTAAGTTCCTCAATGCTTACTATGACAAGAAGATCTTCGAGAACGATCCGTTTGCTAAGCTTGACCAGGTAGGTGTAGGCAAGCTTATGAAGATGGCTATCGAGCTTGGTAAGAAGACAAGACCTGAGCTTCACGTAGGTATCTGCGGCGAGCACGGTGGAGATCCTTCATCAGTTGAGTTCTGCCACAGAATCGGTCTTGACTATGTGTCATGTTCACCGTTTAGAGTGCCGATTGCAAGACTTGCAGCAGCACAGGCAGCTATCGCTGAGATGAATAACAAATAATATATAGAAATACAGTTTGGAGCAGACGCGAGAGCGTCTGCTCTTTTTTGGTTCTTTGTCAAGTTTTGGGGTGGGTTGATTTTCAGCTCACTTTTTATTTTACAAAATGTTTTAATAAATAATATCACCTTACAACTCATCTTAAAAAACAATTCTTAAATGAATCTCAATATTTTTTTATCGAATAACAATATATTTTTATTGCTAAACATTAAATCATATGTTATCATGTTCCCAGTATTAATGAATTTTTTACAGCTTGTAAATATCTATATGTAAAGTAGGAGGTTGTGATGAATTGGACACAAAATAAAAGTATAGCTTTATCTAAGGTATGTGTATTTGTTTTTGCCATATTGGGTATACTGCTTAATATTTACATACACCATGATATAAAATTTATTATCTTAAGGCGCATTTATATTCCTCTTTCCAAGGAAGAACTTATCGGAAAGTATATCATTTTCAGTATGATTGCTGTTTACATACTTGATATACTTGCCTATACCGCACTGTTTCTCCTATATAAGCTCTTATGTAATATACATAAGTCTAAAGTATTTATAGCAGAAAATGTCAAGTATCTTAGAATGCTTTCATGGTGCTGTTTTATTGTCTCATTTGTATGCTTTATGTTAACATTTTTCTATCTACCTTTTGTATTACTTGTTACAGGCTCTGCATTTATGGCTCTTATACTGAGAGTAGTTAAGAATGTCTTTACAGAGGCTATAGAAATAAAGCAAGAAAATGAGTATACCATATAAGGAGAAAAGTTATGATTATGGTAAATATAGATGTGGTAATGGCAAAAAGGAAGATGTCTGCCGGAGAGCTTGCCGAGCGAATAGGTATCACAGCTGCCAATTTGTCCATTCTTAAAAATAATAAAGCCAAGGCGGTACGATTCTCCACTTTGGAGGCTATATGCAGAGAACTTAACTGCCAAGTGGCAGATATACTGGAATACATACCTGACGAAAACTAAAGGAGGTCTTTAACATGAGCGAAAATTTATCAGATAATTATACAGCTATAAATTCAGATAATGATATAACTGCAAATGCAAACAATAATGTATCTGACAGTTCAAACAACACTGCAAGTGCAGGCAATAATATAGCTGACGGTTCAAACAACACTGCAAGTGCAGGCAATAATATAGCTGACAGTTCAAACAATACTGCAAGTACTCTCACAGTCGGCATTAATATGGAGTCTGAAACTTCAAATAAGACTCCAATAAAAAAAGAGCCTAAATATAAGTTTGAAACGTTAGATATAATAATGCTGCCCGTTGTATTTATACTCGCATTTTTATGTATAAAATATTATAACTTAAATACAGGTATGGTAACTTTAGGTTTGGGAGCTACCTTATACATAGTACTTTATGTTATCTCAGTGCTTGCATATGCTAAATTAAAGGCTGTTAAGTTCAATAGTGAAAGTATTATTTTATCGGTACTTATGATACTTTTAGCCATAAGCTTTACTGTTTTTTATAACTATTCCCTTAATATATTTATGCAAATAGCTATGAATTTTATGCTTATTTACCTTCCTGTAACGGTATTTAACAAGCTTATAAAAAGCGAAACTTCAGCGCTTATATTATATGACTATATCAATGCACTTGTATTTATTCCTATACATAATGCTACTTCTTTTTGGATTTGCATGTTTTCAAAGAGGGGAAAAAGCACTTCAAGTACAAAGACTAAGTACTTTTTGCATATTTTTCTCGGACTTTTGGTTGGTACTCCGTTTATAATGATTGTCATTTTACTGCTTTCAAGTGCAGATGCTACTTTTAAAAATATTTTTGACCATTTATTCAACTTCGATATCAATGTTCCTGAAAATATAGGAACTCTTATATGGTCACTACCTATGGCAACCTACCTGTACGCACTTATCTACGGAAGTTCCATAGAGGATAATTCAAAGTCCTTTAATATAGATAAGTTTAATAAAACCATGGATAATGCAGCTTTCATACCAAGACTTAGTTTATATATCGTTAATGCAGTTATTTGCTGCTTTTATATTCTTTTTATAGGAATACAGGCTATATATTTTATAGATATTTTAGGCGGTTCTTTGCCGGCTGATTTTACCTATTCAGAATATGCAAGAAGAGGATTTTTTGAACTTCTGGCTGTTGCCTTAATCAATATAGTATTTATTGCGGTAGCTAAAATTTTTTCAGTTAAAAATGAAAATAATAAGTATTTGCGTATTCATATAATCCTAAATTCAATATTAACATTGGCACTTATATCGGTTGACTTTGCCAAGATGTATCTGTATATAAGCACTTATGGACTTACAACACTGCGCATAATTCCAAGTGTATTTATGATTTTCTTATGTTTTGTATTTGCCTTTATCATAATGGGAGAATTTAAGAAGAGCTTTCCTGTTACCAAATTAAGTTTCTATGCAGGAAATATACTTTTTGTACTTCTTTGTCTTGCCAATATAGACGCAGTGGTTGCCGGGTATAATCTTAATGCCTATATGAACGGTAATCTGCCATACTATGATATATATGATCTTAGGGAAAGTGATATGGCTGCAATGCCTGTTATTTACAAGGCTTGGAAAAACAGTTCCGATAAAGAACTTAAAGATAAGCTACACTTCTGCGCAGAAGGTATCATGGAGTATTATTCTTTTGATATAGATGAACCTATCAGTTATAATTACTCCAGAAATAAGGCTTTTGAAATAAAAAAACATATGAATCTAAATTAAGGTTCTTTGTCAAGTGCTGGGGTGGGTTGATTTTTCAGCCCACTTTTTATATTTGAATTTTTTGAACTTAGCATTTTACCTGGCATTATATATTTAAAGCCTGATAAATATTTTTTTGCACAACAAAAAGACCTCGTCCCCAGACATTTTTTAAGCCGTCACCATTAAAATTCTATTCCTAAAATATGTAAAGTTACGTACACCATAAGATACTCTTTTAAGTACCTTTATCTTGTTATTAAACCCTTCTGTAGGCCCATTTGATATATGTCGATACTTAAGTGGATTTAAGATGTATTTGTAATTATTTCTAAATGCTGTGATTGCCGCATTAAACTCTTTTATGCCGGAACTTTCCACTTCAAGCAGCCATTCGCGAAGTAGCACTCGTTGCTTTGAGTATGATTTTTCATCAAGTAGCTTAATAAACAACTCTTTTATGAAGTGTGCTTTCCTTCTCCAGAGCCCAATATACCTGCCTTATAAAGTGGTACCTGTCAACAACTATCTTAGCATTTGGAAAGTATGTTTTAGCTATATCTATGAAAGTCTTATTCATATCACATGAGAAATATTTTACATTCATGCGTTTTGACTTATCAAGAGACTTAAAGTATTCAACCAAACATGCACTCTTTATTGAGTAGAGTATATCAAGAACTTTGTGTTTTATAGGATTCACAACAATAGTTTGATACTTTTCGGTTCCGGCATTTCCTTTAAACTCATCTATTGATATAGCTTCCCCAATTCTATCAGATGAATTGTTAAGTGTACCAAGTATCTTATATACAGTGTGAGTAGAAACATTAGCTTTGTCGGATGCCTCTGCAATAGTTATTGCACTACGGAAAGAATGAGCAATGAACTTGGTCAGCCTTTCTTAATAAAAAATTAAATACGATTGTAATGAGGACTAGACACAAGAAATTCATGTTTAAATTTGGTAAAATTTGAAGTAAATGTTCAGAATATCTGAACAAGAACAAAGAACCGGTTTGGAATATCCGAAAAGTAGAGCAAATCTACTTTACAGGTGCTTCCATTCTATTTTGTACTATTTGGTAATCAAAAAATATTTTTTTGTTTTGAGCATTTACATATAGAATAAAATATGGCATTATTATTTCAAATCAAAAACTAAATATTTGATTTGAAATAAAGGAGATAACTGTATGCATCAAATAATGTTAAAAATGAAATTGGCAAATCCTAATCCGACAGGTTCTTTAAAGGATCATTTGAAATTCCTTAAAGCCAAACTTGATGAAATGAACTCTCTTGAGAGTAATTATAATCAAAAAAAGGTGACAGTAGTTGAACCGTTTGAAAATGACGACACAGTTGTTTTAAAAGTAGAAACTGAACTTGAATTAAGTTCACCTGGTAGAGCATTTACAGGACTTTCAAGATCATTATTAAATGAAAATTCAAATGAATATGACAGTTTTTTTAAAGAGAATTTATGGCATGGAAGATTGTTCTCATTTGAAAGAGTATATAAAGACTATAAAGTGATTGATAATATTTCAGACACGGATTTTTTGGTTAGAGTATTACTATTAACACAAAAACCTAAAAGTCTTTTAACACAAACAGAAAGAAATATTCTGTCACAAATGAAAATACTTGCAACTAATTTAACAAATGATTTTTCAAAAGGAGAAAAGGAATGATTACTTTAAATTCAAATGAAATGAAAGTATTATGGAGTAAAAAGTGCAAAGAAAGCATAGGTTTTTAATACCAAAAATAAAATTTGAAATTAGAGAGGAGTGAGATTTTGCGTTTATTAACATTGAATATTAATATGTTTAACTATCAAATTGACAATAGTTTTTATGACTATTTACATGATATAAACCCGGATTTAGCAATTATCCAAGAGGTTAGATTTAACAGGTTAAACGAGAAAAAGTATTCAACTATATTGCCTAAGGGTTATGATAATTGTAATATTAAATCTAAAATTCATTTAACAGTAGCATTTTACAAAAAAGACTGGAAAAGAGATGATACTGCTGATTTTAAAAGATATAATTATTCGCATATAAGGTTAAAGAAGAATAAATGTGTAGTATTAGGCGTGCATACACCTAAAATTGAAATAGGAGAATATGATATAGATTTTTTTGAAAAAAATTATTATGCTGATATTGTTTGTGGAGATTTAAATGCGAGTTCAAAACGCAAGGAATCCTTAAATTATGAGCTTTATCAAAAATTGATTGGTAGTGGCTATTATGATTTGTGGGAAAAGGCTTTATGTAATAAAAAAGCGTATTATTATAACTATAAAGGCAAAAAATTTCCTGCTGACAAAAAAGAATTTTTTAGAACCTATTCGGGTAATACACATATTGATTATGTATTGGGAAAGTCTGATTTGGAAATCAAGGAAGTAATAATTGATTATAGAACATTAGCTTTTACAGATCATACTGGTATTATTATTGATGTTGAAGAGAGTAAATGAGCATCATCGTTCTAATAAGTAGTTCATGAGCTTGTTAAATTACAATTTATGGGACTCTCATATGAAAGGACACCGTCATATGCCAGGTATTCAGAGATGGTTAAACTGCCATAAAGATATTAAAATACATGAGAGGTTGTCTTTAACTTAGAGCATGGTGATATAACCCTTGTATGAATAAGCTGTGTAATTAGTTCAAATAAAGAGAACTGAAAACGCATTTGAGAAGCAAGTATATCAATAGTTTCATTAACATAAAGAAAATACTTTATATTGTTTAGATGAAAATGTTTTGTTTTTATATTATGGTGATCTTGTTACATTGACAAGTAACGACAATGTAGTTACAATATTGATATAAGAACGGAGGTAGTACATATGGAGAAATCGGCAACATTGAACTTAAGAGTAAATCCGACACTGAAAAAAGACGCGGAGTCTGTACTTGGACGTTTGGGGGTTCCTATGTCTATAGCTGTAGATATGTTCCTTAACCAAGTTGTATTGACCGGAGGCATTCCTTTCGCCATAACTTTACCAAGTGCACCTGAGAGTATTGATACTACTAAAATGAGAGCAGACGAGATTCATGATAAGATACAAAAAGGCTATGAGTCTTATAAAGCAGGCAGAACACAGAATGCGGCTAAGGCTTTTGAAAAATTTAGAGAGAGTCATAATTGATGGTAAAATATAGAGTTGATATTATAGATGAAGTACTAAGATATAGAGATGACTATTTAAGCAGGAGTGGAGATAGTAGTGAGTAGAAAATTTGACGATTTCTTAAATGAACAACTTAATGATGTTGAAATTAGAAGCGAATATGAAGCGTTGCAACTGGAACATGCCTTGATACGGGCTATGATTGATGTGGGACAGGAGTCTGGAATTACACAGAAGGAACTTGCTAAGCGAACAGGAATTGTATAAGGAGATATAAATAAATCCGAATTATTTGTGGTACAATATTTAATTTTAAAACCGTTATATGAATCTCTAAAATTAATCCATGATATTATAATCTAATTTGATACATCTAAAAATAGGCATACTTTCCACAGTTAGAATTTTTAAGTAGTTATCAATCTGTAAAAGTTTATTAGTAGTTGTTATTTCGATTGTATATATCTTGCTGAATAGATTAATTTTGTAGAAAGTTTTAGCAATCCTGAATGGATATTATCAATGGGTTGTTTTAGCATATTTACAGATAATTCCAATGGTTTAAACCAATTAAATATGTTATAAGAAAGTGCATGTGTCAGTATCATATTCGCATTTGCAATTCTTTTATATCTGCCGACAGAAGTAAAATCAAAGCCTGGTTTACTTTATAAAGCTTTATTTCAAGCCTCTATTACAATAGGGCTCGATTATATATCAGGTATGACTCCATGTTTGTAATAATGAATGTAGGCTATTTTTTTTTAGGATTTTCTATTAATAATCTAGACTAATGCATAAAGCATAATAAAATAAATCATTTACAGACTTGACAAAATCGGAAAAATATGATGCCACACTTGTTTGTTTATGGTATAATAAAGCATAATGTAACCAAAGGGAGGAGAGGAATGACTAATAGAGCTGCGATGGATGAGGTGACATTTCTTAATTTCTATAGAGAGAGTGTATCATGTTATTCAAAAAGGGCGAAGCGTAAAATATGTAGTGCATTAGAGAAAGATGGCAAAATAACATTTGAATCTCAAATGAGTATCCAAACGGCTGGCAATAGTCCAATTTATTTTGAGAAAGCAGATGTTGACGCTATTATTTCGAAGACAACCATGACACCAGATTTTATGGGCTTTTTTGAAGAGTGGGAATATACTAAATTATATAAGTATTCTGTACCGGTTTTTTTTGAAACCGAAAAAGAGATTGAGGGAAGTTTAAAAAATATTGGAATTAAGAAATTCGAAAAGAATAGTTTTTCAACGGATTATATTTTAAAGACTTTACTTTTAGATGCCGATCCAATGTGGTACGAAAGTGGTGGAAAATATTTTGTCAAGTTTGTATTACAAAAATCATGTTTTCAGGGTGATGATTACGAGCAAATAGATTATAGATATCCAATTGTCATTTATATTGATAAAAACATTGGAGTGCTAGAAGTAAGATATGATGCTGTAAAATATAGTGCTCAGCAAACTGAAAGTAATATCTATGCGAATTTAGTAAGTACATGTTTAAAATGGCTTGTAGAGAAACTGGAATTTAAGTTGTTTTTGTGTGAACATGCAAATACCATAGATGTTATTAATGATAAATCGGATTCTTCTGTAAGAATGTATAGACAGATGATGGCTTTAAAATCAGGAGGCTCAGCAGAGTTAAAAGCTGCAGAGAGTAGAGATGCTGTTTTACCATTTGTAGGTGAACTTCGAGAACTTATAGAAGAGAATGTAGATTTGTTTAATAACGAAGCAAAAGGGGTAATAGAAAAATATTTGAATGATATAGAATTGACAGCAAGTTATCCTTATATTTATATCAAATGGGAAAATGCAGTTGAATCTCAGAGCTATATTGTGAAAATAACCTTTGATTATTTGAACCAAAAATATACATTGCTACAGCATTTGACAGGGACATGTAGCGATATAGGAATGGAGCGAATGAACAATGCAATTAAATATCTTTGTGAAAGCAGCTCCTTTACTAAAGGAGAAGAAATTAAATATTAATGTAGATACTTTTATAGATTTTTTAGCTCATTATAGTTCTAAGGATTGGATTTATCCAACTGCTATACATAGGAAATTGAAATATGATATAAAAGATATCTATGATGCCTTAGAATTACTTAGAGAGGCTGGTTATATAGAGCAGTACTTGGAAATATACTGTCCAGGGTGTCAACGCTATACCGGACAATACTATAAAACTATAGGTGAAATTCCTGATGAAATCTATTGTATAAATTGTGATGAAGAAATAGAAAATCCATTGGAACATGCATCTGTGGTTTATAGGGTATTGTAGTTATGGCAGATTTTCAAAATATAGACAGTTATAAATTGGCAGAGGAGTTATTAAATGAGCACGGTTTTGACATTCCGAGTTTTTTATACTATGAATGCCATAAAAATCCAGGTTTTTTACAAATGAGTGATGATAATCATGAAAAATTTTGTTCTTTGTATGATGAAATTTTTACGCCTTCCTCTACAACAAAAAGTAAGGGGAATAAATTAGAGGAGCTTACGGCGGTCTTGTTTGCAAAGGCATTTCCTAATATTTTTGATGTAAAGAAGAATTGTAGAACAAGTTCGAATGAAGTAGATTTGTTAGTCAGCTGGAAAGCTGCTGCGAGTAGAATAGGTTTAACGAACGATTTTGATGGACTCGGGAGTACTTTTTTATGTGAGTGTAAAAATTATGAAGGTAAAGTAAATGTTACATATGTTGGAAAATTTTTTTCATTGATGAGTTACACAGATACAAAGTTTGGAATCTTGGTAGCGTGGGACGGAGTTACTGGAAAGGGATGGTCTGATGGATTGGGACTTATAAAAAAATTAGCACTTGCAGAGAAAAGGTATATTATAGTTCTCACAAAGGAAGATTTTTATGATATTTATCAAAGAAATAAGAATGTATTTGAACTATTAAGAGATAAGTATCAGTCATTAAAACATGACATAATGTATGACAAGTACGTATCTAAGCATAAAGCAGAGGGAAAATTATAAATTTATAAAAGTAGTATTAGAAGCACTTGCGTTTTGTGAGTGCTTTTTGGGTTATATATTACCAATCTCAACTTTTTGCTTATATTTCTTATACCATATCCCCATTTAAAAGTTGAGATTTTATTTTCAACAAACAGATGTTAGAATAAAACATGGTAACTCCATTCGAATAGAGGTTATGAGGATTATATGTTCCACATAGAATAAGTTAGAGGTATAAGTAAAGGTGAATTGCAAAGGATAATCAAAATCTGATGCCCCACAGATCCAATAATAGCAATTGATTCCCCCTGTCTACCCGAAATTTCGGGTAGAATATTCATAAAGTTGAGTTTATAATATTGTTAGGTATTGTTGAAAACGAAAGAGGAAGATAAGATGTATAAATCAATAGATTTATTTGCAGGTATCGGGGGGATAAGGCTCGGCTTTGAACAGGCATTTAAAGGCGATATCAAAACGGTTTTTGTAAGTGAGTGGGATAAGAAAGCGGTTGAAACTTACAAGGCAAATTATAATGACGGTATAGATGTGGTTGGCGATATTATAAAAGTTGATGAGAGAGATATACCGCCACATGATATATTACTTGCAGGGTTTCCATGTCAAGCCTTTTCTCTTGCAGGGCAGAAGAGAGGCTTTGAAGATGCAAGAGGAACTCTTTTTTTTGATGTCGCAAGGATTGTAAAATACCATAAACCTAAAGTTGTATTCTGTGAAAATGTGAAGAATCTTGTAAATCATGACAGAGGTCGTACATTTGATGTTATAAAATCTGTTTTGGAGGATTTGGGATATAAAGTGTTCTATAAAGTCCTCAACAGTAAAAACTTCGGTGTACCGCAAAACAGAGAAAGGATATATATTGTAGGATTCAGAAATGATATAGCACCGGAAGATTTTATATTTCCTGAGAAAACGGATGATACCAAGGTGATAAAAGATATAATGGAAGAGCATGAAGTATCACCAAAATATTATATATCCACTATTTATCTGGATTCGTTGAAAAGACATAAGGCAAGACATGCTTCCAAGGGGAACGGATTCGGATATGAAATCAGAGAATTGGACTCAGTAGCGGGAGCTATTGTTTGCGGCGGTATGGGAAGAGAAAGAAACTTGATAATTGATGATCGTTTAACCGACTTTACTCCGGTTACACATATAAAAGGAAGTGTCAACAAAGAATATATTCGTAAGATGACACCGAGAGAATGGGCAAGACTTCAGGGATTCCCCGATAATTTTAAGTTTGTAGTTGCCGATACACATTTATATAAGCAGTTCGGAAATTCCGTTACAGTACCTGTGATACGTGCAATTGCCGAAAAGATAAAGGCACATCTTGAAAAAGAAAATACGAAAACAAAGAAAAGTGAAGAAAAATTTGAACAATTGGCTTTTACATGGAGGTAAGTATGCTTAAGGGAAATAAGGGGGAATGGTCTGAAGTATATGTCCTTTTAAGACTATTGGCTGACGGGAAGATATATGCTGCGGACAGTGAATTGAATAAACTTGAGGATGTTTATTTTCCTATTATTAAAATAATCAGAGAAGAAACCAAGGGTGAAATCAAAGAATATACCGTCGGAGAAATTATATCTATTTATATTAACGGGTCAAAAGTGAAAGAATTGCCTGCGACAGAGTTTGAATCTGAGTCAGAGAATCTGTTGAATGAGATTAACAGTAAAGACTCTAAAGGGGCTTTCTCGGTAGAAAGCACGCAGAATTTCATGGATAAAATTTTGTGTTATAAGCTTTCGGCACCTGCAACGGATAAAAGTGATATCACGGTAAAAATAGTTGATGTAAACACAGGATACAGTCCTACTGTAGGATTCTCAATAAAATCCGAATTGGGCTCATCTCCGACCTTGTTGAATGCAGGAAAGACCACAAACTTTATTTATAAAATAGCACATAATTATCCTGATTTGATAAGAGAAGCGAATGAGATATACAAGGTGTCAGGCGGCAAAAATCATACAGATGTCAGAGGGCGTATAAGTAAGATAATTAAGGAAAACGGAACTCTTGAATACCGAAAGATGAACAATCAGATTTTTGAGGATAATTTGGTTCTTATTGACAGTAATATGGATAAAATTATTGCCGAGACACTTTTATATTTTTATAAAGACGGAATTAGTAACTGTAATGAGATGGTTGAAAAGCTTGAACAGGAAAATCCTATGAACTACGGTAATGTAAATGCCTATAGATATAAGTTCAAAAAGTTTTTGACGGCTGTAGCATTGGGAATGAAACCTGCTACAGTTTGGGATGGTTTGGATGAGGCTACAGGTGGATATATTGTAGTTACAAAAGAAGGTAATGTTCTCGCATATCATATATACAACAGAAATTACTTTGAAGAGTATTTGTTAAGTAATACAAAGTATGAAACAGCATCCACATCAAGATATGATTTCGGGGAAGTGTACAGTGAAAACGGCGAAGACTTTATAAAACTTAATTTACAGGTGAGATTCAGATAGTGAAGAAGAGTAAACCTATGACCAGAAGTGAAAATATGGCAAGAGTTAAAAGCAAGAATACAAAACCTGAAGTTTATTTGAGAAAGCTTTTGTGGCACAGGGGGTTAAGATACAGATTAAATTATAAGAGCTTACCCGGAAGTCCTGATATCTATATTCCTAAATACAAGGTTGCCATATTTGTGAACGGATGCTTTTGGCACATGCATGAAAATTGCAGGTATGCATCCATTCCTAAGAATAATCACGATTTTTGGAAAAACAAGTTGGAGGGGAACGTTCAAAGAGATAAGCAAAACTACATTAAACTTGAGAGCATAGGTATTAATGTCATAGTGGTGTGGGGATGTGAAATCAAGCAGATGATGAAAGATAAGGTGATAGAAAAGGAAAGAGCAGATTATCTCGCCAATAATATTTTTTCTACGCCAAAACACTAATAATGGCGAGATTATTCTCGCCGGTATCCGATTTTCATAGCCAAATATGCAAAAATGGCTATGAAAAGCTATTATATAAAATTGATTTTGTTGATACACTGTGGCAATACCGAAGGAGTAAATATATGACAATGCTGATATACTGTTTTACTTTATATTTATATTTTTAACTATTGTACTTTTAGTATTAAAAATCTCAAAATATAAAAGAGACTCTAAAGTGGTAAAAGTTATAAAATATATACTCGCTATTCCTGTCGTCATTTTAAATATGTTGATTTTTGATGATTTTAATATTTCACTTCAGCTTTTTTAAGATGAAAATAAAACAGATAACAAAAAGTGGGTATATGTATGACAGATTTACAAAAAAGATATGAAGAATTAAAAAAACAAAACTTCCACGACGGCGAAAGAGTAAAATTTATTGCAGATTTAGGCGAAAGTGAAGAAATAGAATATCATTATCAATTAATCTGCAAAGACCAGGATGAAGGTATTAACTTGAATCTGTCTGGCAGTTTTTACAAACATAATAAAGAAGGCTTAGAGTATTTGTTTACAGTTTTAGATAATGAGAAAGAAGGATGTCTAAAAGTTTTTGCTGCATACCTTATGGCTAAAACACTTTCAAAATTAAGACATAGAGATTTTTACACAGGATTTTGCAGCAGACTTATTCCTGTTATGACTGCACTTATAGAAACAACTAATAATTCGCTCCGTGGAAAAGTTATTATAGCTATTGGATGGATAGGATCTTCAAATGAGATTGAAATTTTGACAAAACAGATGTTGAAAGATAAAGACAGTCTTTGTAGGGCATGGTCTGCATCAAGTCTTATGTAAATATCATTTCATGGAGTTGAAAAAGAGTTGCTTCAGGAAAAAACGAAGGCATGCCTGGCTTTGGCAATTGCAAACGAGACTGATTTATATGCCTGCAGTATTATGATAGAGTCCGCTCAGATATTATTCGGGGAAAAGTGGATAAGCTCATCTGCTGTAGAAGATGTGAACGTAGAAAAAATAGAAAAGGCAAGAAAATAGGAGGTGAGATTTCTGAAGAGGTAGAAATAAAAATAAAAAATACAAATTTTGGTAAAGATATTGAATGGTAAGTTGTATATTTATATATTATGAAAGTTTTGTATAATGAGATAAGATTATTTTATTTGGAGAGATTGTAATGATTGAGATGGTGACAGATAAGCATTATGATGCAATAGTATCATTGTTTGAAGAAGCACAGAATGAAATAAAAATTATAAGCCCTTTTTTATCTGAAAAGACAGCAGAATTGCTATGTAATGCAGCTAGAAGAGGGATAGTCTGCTCATTTATAACAAGATTATATCTCCAAGATTTCTTAGATGGTTCTAATACACTTGACGGATTACAAAAAATGTTAAGTTCGGGAGTAAAGTTACATGCACTCATTGGTTTACATACCAAGCTTTACCTTTTTGATTCAGATGATGCAATAGTGGGAAGTGCTAATTTTACAGAGAGTGGCTTGACTAGAAATATTGAGCTGTCTATACATTTGAATAGAGAAGTAACTATTAACAGCTTGCATGAATACTATGATGATATAGCTGCCAGAATAAATGCTGCTAAGGATGGCTGTATTACTCAAGATATACTAGATGATTATAAATTAAGGTATCAAGAGAATAAAAAATCCTTAGCCAAGGTTGATGGAGGGAAAAAAATTGTAACAACGATTTATGGTGCTGCCCTTGATACAAATGCGAAACGTATTAAGGAAGATAGAAATGAGGCGTATAATGAAATCGATAGTAATACTTCAGAACGACTTACAGATCCGGTTTATTCTGCGTTGGGTGGGAAAAAATCAATAGTATCATATAAAAGTTTAAAAAATATATTATTAAAATTCTCTGCTTCAGCCAATAACAGAGCTGATGGAAAAGAACCGATGTATATGTATGCTTTTGATGACAATGGGAAAAAATATATATTTCGAATTTTTCAGAGGTAAGAGCAAAGAGTGCAAAAACTGTAGAAGATGGAGATGAAACCTTCTTTTGTGTGCACTCTTATGATAAAAGAGGCAAGGGGTGCCCTTTAATTGTGGGAAAAGGATATTTTAAAGCATTTAACTCGAATAATGATGCCAGAAAAAAATATGGAATAAGCAATTTGATTGGCTTAAAAAATATCCGATTTATTGTGTTATATCAGAAGCAAAGATTATAGATGCTCCTATCAATTGTGGTATTCCACTTCGTGAAGTTACGGATGCTCTAGGATATAAGACATATATTCATACTAGAGATAATCCGGATAAATATACTAATGAAAAAGTAGCAAAGGCTCATAGACAGCAAGCTATGCTTGCATTGTCTCATGAAGAGAGGGTGTATATTGATAAAAGATTAGAAGAGATTGGAAAACAGTATGGTTGGAAAATGTATAGGTCAGAATAGTGAAAACTATTATAAATTATTTTTAAAATATACTTGATATTATTCATGAAAACTATGCATATATAGAATTTAAAAAAATGATATTTTGACACTACACAACCAGCTATATTCTTATTCATATGTAAACTATAAGGGGAAATTTAAGACTCTTGACAATACTATTATGGAAGTGGATGCGCTAGGGAACAGGAAAGTGAGATTTCAGCCGGTAAGCAGTTTTGAAACAGAAATGTATTTTGATAAAATGGTTGAGGTTTATAAGAAAGCAGTGAAAGCAAATATTCCGGCATTAATTTTAATACCTGTACTTATACATGATTTTTTATGTATTCATCCTTTTGATGGCGGTAACGGAAGGATGAGCAGATTACTGACATTACTTTTACTTTATAAGTTCGATTACTTTGTTGGAAGGTATATAAGTATAGAGATGCTGATTGAAGAGAGCGAAGAGTCTTATTATGAAGAGTTGCAAAGATCAAGTGAAAAGTGGCATACAGGTGAAAATGATGAAATTCCATTTATAAGATATATGCTTGGAGTTTTATTAAAAGCGTATGAAGAATGTGATGACAGATTTAACCTTATTGGAAATGAAAAATTGACATCACCGGAAAGAGTATTAACGGTTATTCAAAGGTCATTAGAGCCGCTTTCTAAAAAGGATATTATGATACTTTGTCCTGATATATCGCAAAGGACCATAGAACGTGCTTTAAAGGAATTACGGGACAATGGGAAAATAAAACATACAGGTAACGGGCGCTCAACAAAATATATTAAGGTTTAGATTAATTGTTATTTAGTTGCCTGAAAATGTTATATTTTTAGAAAAAACTCTATAATAAGATATACCAAATTAGAATAAAAATATGGAGTACTATAATGGATTTACAAAAAAGATATGAAGAATTAAAAAAGCAAAACTTCCCCGACGGCGAAAGAATAAAATTTATTGCGGATTTAGGTGCAAGTGAAGAAATAGAATATCATTATAAACTGATTTGCAAAGACCTGGATGAAGGTACGAACTTAAATCTCTCAGGTAGTTTCTATAAACATGATAAAGAAGGATTGGAGTTTCTGTTTGAAGTTTTGAATAATGAAAAAGACGAGAGTTTAAAAGTATTTGTCGCATACCTTATGGCCGAAACTCTTTCAAAACTGAGACATAGAGATTTTTATCCGGAACTTTGTAATAAGCTTATTCCGATTATGACTTCGCTTATAGAGATAAATGATGCTTTGCTTCGACAAAAGATCATTATAGCTCTCGGATGGATAGGATCTTTAGATGAGATTGATATTTTGATAAAGCAAATGTCGGAAGATAAAGACAGTCTTTGCAGAGCGTGGTCGGCATCAAGCCTGATGCAACTGTCATTTCACGGGGTTGATAAGGAAGTGATTCAGGAAAAAACAAAGTCATGTTTTGCTTCTTCGATTGAAGCAGAGACTGATTTACATGCCTGTGGCATTATGATAGAGGCGGCGCAGATTCTATTTGGAAAGAAATGGATAAGCCAATCGGCTGTGGAAGATGTGGACGCTGAGAAAATAGAAAAAGCTAAGAAGCCGGCGGTAAGATTTTTGAATAAATAGAAGGTCGGAGATATAAATTGCACATTAATGTACGTGATATTACAAATTAAATTTGACGAAATCTTATTTTTTCTGTATAATACCTTTCGTCTTTACAGACAGTGACTTTAAAGGGCGGCATAAGCTACCCTTTTCTTTATGTTTTATGAGAAGGAGGGATATTTATTAAAAGGATAGGAAGATTAGGAATAATATTTGCACTGTTGTTTACAATATTGGTTGCAACAGGGTGTTCAAAGGAAGTGGAAAATAACAATATTCATCTGGCGACAGGCGGAACGGGAGGTACATATTTTGCCTACGGTAATGCATTAAAGGATGTGGCAAAGCAGGACAGCAATATTGATATGAGCGTACAGATGAGTGCAGGTTCGGCAGCCAATATCAGACTTATTGAGAATAATATAGTGGATATGGCGATAGTACAAAATGATACACTCACGGATGCTTTTAGCGGCAAGGGAGAGTTTGAAGGCAATCCTATAAAGAAGACCAAGGCGGTAGCGGGACTTTATACCGAGAGTTATCAGATAGTGGTCAACAAAAAGCTGCAGTTGAAGTCGGTTGAAGAACTTAAGGGCCTTAGAGTTTCGGTAGGTGAAGAAGGCTCAGGTGTATTAAAGAATGCAAAGAATATATTGAAAGCTTACGGACTTACCGTTAACGACATTGATGTAAGATATCTTTCATTTGACGATGCGGCAACAGCATTAAAAAACGGTGAGCTTGATGCGTTCTTTGTTACGGCGGCTACTCCTACAAAGGCGATTTCGGATCTGGCAGATGCCAATGTACCTATAGATATACTCTCACTGGATGACAGAGCTGTGAGATTTTTGGAAAACAGCTATGACGGTTACAGTGTTACTACAATAAAATCAGGAACATATAAGGGTATCAACAAGGATATCACAACTGTAGGTGTGATGGCGGTCCTTGTGGCAAATGAAAATGTAAGTGCAAATCATATTGATGCAATTTTAAATTTACTTAAGACACACCATGACAACTTTAATAAGATTTCAGGTGATACTTTAAATATATTTGATGAAAGTACATTAAACAGCATTGATACCCCTTTCCATAAGGCGGCGGCAAAGTGGTACAGTGACAACGGTATAACGGGAGTGAAGGCTGAGATTAAGGCCGATACTTCAGCCAGAAAGACATTAAACCTTGATATGTACCAGACTGTGGCGGTGGCCGTACTGGCACTGTTTATAGGTGTGTTGCTGAAAGAGAGAATAAAATTCCTTACAACATTCTGTATACCTGCACCTGTGGTGGGAGGAATGATATTTGCCATAATATTCTGCATACTTTATGCATCCGGTATTATGGAAATAAACTTTGATGAGACATTGAGAAATGTCTGCATGGTAATGTTCTTTACCTCAGTAGGTTTTCAGGCAAATATGAAGGTGTTAAAGAGCGGCGGAAAGGGAACGTTTATCTTCCTTATTTTGGTATTTTTACTCATAATACTGCAGAATACTTTGGCTGTGGGACTTTCAAGGGCAATCGGAATAAGTCCGCTTATAGGTATGTGTACGGGTTCAATACCTATGATCGGAGGACACGGTACTGCCGGAGCGTTCGGACCTTTGCTTGAAGATATGAATGTTGAAGGTGCGACCACACTTGCTACGGCGGCGGCTACATTCGGACTTGTGGCAGGTTCACTGATGGGTGGACCGCTTGCAAACAGTCTGATAAAAAAGAAGAATCTTACAGATACGGTAGTATATGAAGATGACAGTATGCTTGTGGAAGAGGAGATAAAGCATAGAAGAGAGGTTTCCATGTACGCTCCGGCGGTATATCAGCTTACACTTGCAATGGGTATCGGAACTGTCATATCATTTGTACTTTCAAAATCAGGTATGACCTTCCCTGTATATATCGGTTCTATGATAGTTGCGGCTGTAATGAGAAATATAAGCGAATATACGGACAGCTTCAGAATACATATGGGTGAGATAAACGATCTTGGAAGTATCTGCCTTTCATTATTCTTAGGTGTAGCGATGATTACACTTAAGCTTTGGCAGTTGGCTGCACTTGCTCTGCCGCTGTTTATATTGTTGGCAGGACAGACAGTGCTTATGTTTGTATTTGCAAGATTTATCGTATTTAAGTTTATGGGTAGTGACTATGATGCGGCGGTGCTTGCGGCAGGAACCTGCGGTTTCGGTATGGGTGCGACTCCGAACGCAATGGCAAATATGCAGGCTGTAACCGAGAAGTATTTACCTTCGGTAAAGGCATTCTTACTTGTGCCGATAGTTGGAAGTATGTTTGCAGACTTTTTGAACAGTCTTACAATTACATTCTTTATAAATTTCTTAAGCTGATTTCAGGCTCCCTACGGGGAGTCTTTATTATTTTAGTATAAAATGGCTAAGATTTTAGTTGAAATTTTTGTGTCAAACTATTATAGTTTATTTAACACTATTGTAAAAATTTATTGAAAACTTAAGGGGGTCAATATTGAAGGGGAGAGTAACAATACCTACAGATGTAGATATAATTAAAGAGACAAAAAAGATTATGAAGCTTTGGGGAGCCGATGCCGTAAGAGACTGTGACGGTACGGATATGCCTAAGGAGATAGAAGAGCTTGACGCAAAAATTTATGCCACATATTATACAACCAGAAAAGATAATGCATGGGCAAAGAAAAATCCTGATGAAGTTCAGCAGATGTATGTGATGACGGATTTCCACATGGCTGATGACAGTGTTCTCAGAATCAATCTGATGGAGGGACTGCATAAGGACTTGTTGAAAGTAAATGACCATGACGATATAAAGAGATGGTGGGAAGTCATGGACAGGACTTTGGGCAGGTCGCTTGGAAGTAAGGAATGGCATTATGAAGACGGTGAAGTGGTTATTAAGGCAAAGAAATATCACGAGTATACTGTAAGCTTTCTGGCATATATTATATGGGACCCTGTGCATATGTACAATGCGGTGACCAACGGTTGGAAAGATTTTGAAAAACAGATAACTTTTGATGTACGCCAACCGAAGACCCGTGAATATTCAATGAAAAGACTCAGAAAGTTCTTGGAAAATCATCCCAAAGTCGATGTAATCAGATTTACGACATTTTTTCATCAGTTCACACTTATATTTGACGAGCTTGCAAGACAAAAGTATGTGGATTGGTACGGATATTCAGCCTCTGTAAGTCCTTATATATTGGACCAGTTTGAAAAAGAAGTTGGATACAGATTCAGACCTGAATATATAATAGATCAGGGATATATGAACAATACCTACAGAGTACCAAGCAAGGAATATTTTGACTTCATAGATTTCCAGAGAAGAGAAGTGACGAAGCTTGCAAAAGAGATGGTGGATATAGTACATGAGTACGGTAAGGAAGCCATGATGTTTTTGGGTGACCACTGGATAGGTATTGAGCCGTATATGGATGATTTTAAAACTATCGGTTTGGATGCCGTGGTAGGAAGCGTGGGCAACGGTCAGACTCTCAGGCTTATAAGCGATATTAAGGGGGTCAAATATACCGAGGGCAGGCTTTTGCCTTACTTTTTCCCAGATACTTTCCATCCGGGCGGCGACCCTGTAAAAGAGGCTATGAAAAACTGGATTACGGCAAGAAGGGCAATTCTCAGAGTACCTGTGGACAGGATAGGATACGGCGGATATTTGAAACTGACTTTGGATTTTCCTGATTTTATAGACTATGCAAAGCTTGTATGTGACGAGTTCAGAGAACTTTATAAAAATGTCAAGGGATGCAGGGCGTATTCTTTTAAAAAGGTTGCAGTTTTAAGCAGTTGGGGCAGATATAAAGCATGGGGCAATCATATGGTACATCATGCAATATATCACAAGGAGAATGAAGCGTATGCAGGTGTAATAGAGTCACTCAGCGGTGCGCCTTTTGATGTAAGTTTTATAAGCTTTGACGATATAATAGAAGACTGTGATATACTCAAAAATTTTGATGTGATTATAAATATAGGTGACGCACAGACGGGTCAATGTGGCGGAAGATACTGGAAGGATGAGATGATTTTGTCGGCAGTCAGAGAGTTTATCTGTAGCGGCGGCGGTTTTATAGGAATCGGAGAACCGAGCGGATATCCTTATCAGGGAAGGATTTTACAGCTTGCCACTCAGCTTGGAGTGGAACTTGAAAACGGATTTACTCTGGGCAGGGGTAAGTACAACACCGAGGTAACACCGCATTTTATAACTGAGGGTATAGACGGTGATATTGATTTCGGAGACAGGCTGCATCAGATTTATGCACTTGAAGGAACCGATATTTTGGCAAAGAAGGGTAAGTTTGTAGAGCTTGCCGCAAATGAATGTGAAAACGGAAGATGTGTATATATAAGCGGTCTGCCGTACAGCCTTGCAAACACAAGATTACTTTACAGAGCGATACTTTGGGCTTCACATAATGAAGAGAATATTCACAAGTGGTTTAGCAGCAATGAAAATGTGGAAGTGAACGCTTATCCTGAGAATAATAAATTCTGTGTGGTAAATAATACTTACAATGAGCAAAAGAGTACCATATATAAGGGAGATAAGAGCAGTTTTGATATTGTACTTGCTCCGAATGAGATAAAATGGTTTGAGATAGAGGGAAAATAATTATGGCTTTAGCAGAAGTTGTTAAGCAGTATAGCGGTATCGGCAATCTGAAAGGGGACTGTGAGTACGGCAACGGACATATAAACGATACCTATTTGCTGGAATATGACAACAGAAAAGTTATTTTGCAAAAGGTAAACAAGTCAATCTTTAAAGAGCCGAAAAAGCTTATGGAAAATATATATCTTGTAACTTCATTTTTGAAAGATAAGATAATAAAAAGAGGCGGAGATTACACACGAGAGACTCTAAATCTTATAAATACAGATGACGGAAATTATTTTTATGAGGACAGTGAAGGCGATATCTGGAGAGCATATGACTTTATAAGAGATACCGTATGTTATGAGAAGGTGGAGTCGGCAAATGAATTTTATGAGTCGGGGCTTGCTTTCGGTAATTTTCAAAATCTGCTGGCGGATTTTCCGGTAGATAAGCTTTTTGAAGTTATAAGGGATTTTCACAATACACAAAAAAGATATGAAACCTTTATAAATCAAGTATCTGAAGACCCTCTTAAAAGAGCTGCGGATGTACAAAGAGAGATAGAATTTTTCAATGACAGAGAAAAGTATACTAAAATATTCAATGAAGCCATAAAGAATAAGGAAATCTCTTTGAGAGTAACACATAATGATACAAAGCTTAATAATATTTTGTTTGATAAGTATACCAAAAAAGCTTTATGTGTGATAGACTTGGATACTATAATGCCGGGTGTTGCAGATTTTGACTTTGGAGATGCGATAAGATTCGGGGCAAACAAGGGGCTTGAGGATGAGCCTGATTTGTCAAAGGTCGGACTTGATATTGAGCTGTTTGAGGCTTTTACAAAGGGATTTTTAAAGGCTTGCGGCAATAGTCTGAATAAAAAAGAGATAGAACTTTTGCCGATGGCGGCAATTGTGATGACTTATGAATGCGGCATAAGATTTTTGGGGGACTATATAGCGGGAGATAAGTATTTTAAGATTTCAAGGAAGAATCATAATCTTGACAGGGCAAGGACTCAAATGAAATTGATTTCGGATATGGAGTCAAATATGGATGAGATGAAAAAGATTGTAGAAAAATATATTCAGTAACAGTTCTGTATCGGATGGGATTGAAGATGTTTGATAAAAAAATTTATTTATGCGGCTTTATGGCAAGCGGAAAGACTACTGTCGGCAAGGCTTTGTCAAAAAAATTGAATATTGATTATGTTGATACCGATGAGCTTTTGGTAGAGACTTACGGTCAAAGCATTCCTGAGATATTTGAAAAATACGGTGAGGAGTACTTTAGAGATCTTGAACATAATATTGCAAAAAAGACTGCGGATATGAAGTACGGAGTTGTATCGACAGGCGGAGGAATGCTCACCTTTGACAGAAACGGAGAAATCATAAAAAAGAGCGGTATTATCATATGTCTTGTAAGAGATTTTGATGTAATATATCAGGAGATAAAGTCGGATAAGAGAAGGCCGCTGGCGCAGACAAAGACCAAGGACGAGTTAAGAGATATGTATGATAAAAGAATATCAAAGTATCAAAAGTATGCAGACTATACAGTAGTCAATGCCGGAAGTATAGACGACTGTGTAAAAAAAATAATATCGATTATTGACGAGAATTAAAATCCAGTATATACTATTACGAAAGTATGTTCGAATACTTTGTTAGTAATGGAGATTTTAATGGAAACTAAATATATAAAGATAAGAGGTGCCAATGAGCACAATTTGAAAAATATATCGGTAGATATACCGAGAGGAGAATTGGTGGTTTTGACAGGGCTTTCCGGATCGGGAAAGTCCTCTTTGGCGTTCGATACCATCTATGCTGAAGGTCAAAGAAGATATATGGAGTCAATGTCTTCATATGCGAGGATGTTTTTGGGACAGATGGAAAAGCCTGATGTGGAGAGTATTGAGGGACTTTCTCCCGCAATATCTATAGATCAGAAGTCCACCAACAGAAACCCGAGGTCTACTGTAGGAACCGTTACGGAGATATATGATTATCTAAGACTTTTGTATGCAAGGATAGGAATACCTCATTGTCCGAATTGCGGTAAGGAAATATATAAGCAAAGCATTGACCAGATGGTGGACAGAGTAACGGAACTTCCCGAAAAGACAAAGTTTATGATACTTGCACCTGTGGTAAAGGGAAAAAAGGGAAGACATGAAAAGGTGCTTGAAAGTGCCAAAAGGTCAGGATATGTGCGTGCATTGATTGACGGAAATATGTACGAACTGAGCGAGGAGATCAGCTTAGAGAAAAATATCAAGCACAGTATCGACATTGTAATAGACAGGCTTTCTGTAAAAGAAAATATAGAAAAGAGACTTACGGATTCACTTGAAGCCGCATTAAACCTTGGAGGAGGCTACGCCACAATTGATGTGATAGGAGGAGAACCTATCAAGTTTTCACAAAACTTTGCCTGCCCTGACTGCGGTATCTCTATTGATGAAGTGGAGCCGAGGACATTCTCATTCAACAATCCTTTCGGCGCCTGCCCGGACTGTGCAGGTCTTGGCTATACTATGGAATTTGATGAAGATCTTATGATTCCCGACAAGTCACCTTCTATAAATCAGGGTGCAATAGTGGTACTGGGATGGCAAAGCAGCAATGACAAGAAAAGCTTTTCAAATGCAATGCTGAGGGCGCTGGCAGAGAAGTTTAAGTTCAGCCTTGATACACCTTTTGAAGACTATCCTAAGGAAATACATGACATATTGATTTACGGAACTAGTGAGCAGGTTGATGTGGCTTATACAGGACAAAGAGGAAGCGGAGTATATCCTGTAATCTTTGAAGGCCTTATAAAGAACATGGAGAAGCGTTACAGGGAGACTTATTCGCAGAGTGCAAAGGAAGAGTATGAACAGTATATGAAGATTGCACCTTGTAAGAGTTGCGGCGGTAAGAGACTGAAAAAGGAAGCGCTTGCAGTGACTGTAGGGGATAAAAATATCTATGACGCCACAGATGAGTCCATAACGGATTTCAGAGATTTTATAGACGGACTTAAGCTTACAAAGATGCAGGAAGCTATAGGTTCGCTGATTTTAAAGGAAATCAGAGCCAGAGTCACCTTCCTTATAGATGTAGGACTCGACTATTTGAGCCTTACCAGGGCTACAGGTACTCTTAGCGGAGGTGAAGCACAAAGAATCAGACTTGCTACCCAGATAGGTTCGGGACTTGTAGGAGTGGCATATATACTGGATGAGCCGAGTATAGGACTCCACCAAAGAGATAACGATAAGCTGCTTGCCACCTTGAAGCATCTTAGAGATTTGGGCAATTCAGTACTTGTGGTAGAGCATGACGAGGACACCATGATGGAAGCGGATTATATAGTGGATATAGGTCCCGGAGCGGGAAGTCACGGCGGAGAGGTGGTTGCTACAGGTAATGCCAAGGAGATAATGGCAAATCCTAATTCAATTACAGGTAAGTATCTTTCAGGTGAGATAAAGATACCAGTGCCGGAAAGTAGAAGAACGCCCACAGGTTGGCTTACTGTAAAGGGAGCGGCGCAGAATAACCTTAAGAATATAAATGTAAAGATACCTACAGGTGTGATGACCTGTGTTACAGGAGTCTCAGGCTCCGGCAAGTCATCTTTGGTAAATGAGATAGTATATAAGGCACTTGCAAAGAAACTTAATCGTGCCCATACAATCCCGGGCAAATATAAGTCGATAGAAGGTATCGAACAGCTTGATAAGGTCATTGCTATCGACCAGTCACCTATAGGAAGAACTCCGAGGTCAAATCCGGCCACATATACAGGTGTATTTGATATGATCAGAGACCTCTTTGCTGCAACTCAGGATGCCAAGATGAGAGGTTATAAGAAGGGCAGATTCAGCTTCAATGTAAAGGGCGGAAGATGTGAGAGCTGTTCAGGTGACGGTATTATAAAGATAGAGATGCATTTTTTGCCTGATGTGTATGTACCATGTGAGGTATGTGGCGGAAAGCGTTACAACAGAGAGACTTTGGAAGTAAAGTATAAGGGAAAGTCCATATATGATGTACTTGATATGACTGTGGAGGAAGCTTTGACCTTCTTTGAGAATGTGCCTACCATAGCCAGAAAGATACAGACATTATATGATGTAGGCCTTTCCTATATCAAACTCGGTCAGCCTTCTACGGAGCTTAGCGGAGGAGAGGCACAAAGAATCAAGCTTGCAACGGAGCTTTCAAAGAGAGCTACAGGAAAGACCATATATATTTTGGACGAGCCTACTACAGGTCTTCATTTTGCAGATGTACATAAGCTTGTTGAGATACTTAGAAGACTCTCCGACAGCGGAAATACCGTACTTGTAATAGAGCACAACCTTGACGTTATAAAATGTGCGGACTATATAATAGATATAGGACCTGAAGGAGGTGCAGGAGGCGGCGAGGTGGTTGCTACCGGTACCCCTGAGGAAATAGCCGAAATAGAAAAATCATATACAGGCAAGTATGTAAAGAAATACTTGTAAGAGAAAAACACAGCCGATGGCAGGCTGTGTTTTTGCTTACAGTAAAAATTAGATATCCAAAGCCGCCACCAAAGTGTAATCGTCAGGATTCTTAAAATCCGCTTTTATATCTGAAGTGTCAAATCTCCAATTTTCGATTCCTGAATACTTTGACGCCAGTATTATATAGAAGTTTAACATTGCGGCACCAAGACCCAATAAGTTGTCGTCATCCGGAACTACATTATCAAGTTGGTTGAATAAGTAGATATGTGTACCGTTTATTACAAAGCGATAGTTTTGGTGATTCAAAAAGCTTGGTGAAAGGCTGGCCGCATATACCGCATCGGCGATAACAGGGTCGGAGTATTCGTCATCGAAATTGTAAGCTGTGTTAAAGTCACTGTCAAAAGCCAATGCTGTAGCGGCAATCTTAGGAGCTATATGTCCTGCCTTATTGCTTATGCTTACATTTGAAGGTGAGTGTATATCAAGTTTTGTGGTATCTCTCTCCTTCTTTCCGTATCCGAAAGCAATTACCGTAGCTACAGCCAAGTCGGAGTTGATAAGCAAAACTTTCTTTATTATTTCGCTGTCGTCGCTTGTTAAAAAGCATGAAGACAATCCCATCTCTTCAAGCTTTAATACAAGGTTTTCAGCCATAAAGCCTGCATTTATAAGGTAATTATCCTTTTCCTGTGACAGTATGGTTATATATGCAGGGGCATTGAAGGTGTTTCCGCGATAGCCTGCAACACCTGAGAGTCTGCTTGCTGTGTCATCATCGGCTGAAACGAGTATCTGCACATCCACATCAATAAGCTTTTGTGAAGAGTTAAAAAAGCTTATTAACTCATCTATTTTGCTCTGCTCAACTTTTTTCTTATGAAAATCTCTGATAGAGTTCCTGTTTTCAATAAGTTCTAAATAATTCATACATTTATTCCTCCGTGGTATAAATTTCAAAAAATAAACTATATATAT